>NZ_VMNE01000021.1:0-55128 GCF_013277565.1 Streptococcus sp. k-90
TCATTGTTCAGTACTACAACCTTAGTTGTAGTGCCCTGCACATTGGTTCGTCTTGTTCAGTTTTCAAAGGCCTTTGTCACTCGCTTCTCTCAAGTGACAACTATATTAGTATATCACAGTCGCTTTCGCTTGTCAACACTTTTTTGAAACTTTTTTAAAACTTTTTTCATCAAGTGTTCCAACCGCAACATACCATAGTCCGTACGGGATTCGAACCCGTGTTACCGCCGTGAAAAGGCGGTGTCTTAACCCCTTGACCAACGGACCAGAGTTGTTATTTTCAACTCTTACTATTATACAGCCTTTTTGTTTTTTGTCAACTACTTTTTTAAACTTTTTACAAATTTTTCAATTCGTTTTTCAAATTATAGTAAAAAGAGCCAGAATTATACTGACTCTTCTATTTCTCATTAAACTTAGAAGCACGTTCTTCTCCCCACCAATAGGGCATTAGTTCTGCAACTTTAACAGTCTTTCTTCTATTGTAGTCCATCATGAATTCTGCATCTTTATTTTCAGCGTTCAACTCTAAGAGAAACTCTCTGCAAGCGCCACAAGGCATACCCGAACTTCCACCATAAGGTGGTTTGTCTCGAAAGGCTAATACTTTTTTAACCTTAGTTTGTCCCGAGAATTGGTACATATTGAAGAGTGCTGCCCGCTCTGCGCAGAGATGGAAAACACCACAGGTTCCCTCCATACAGAATCCTGTAAATATTTGTCCATCTTCTGCTTCTACTGAGGCCACAACATGGTTAGCGTAAACAAAATCAGATACTTCATGTGGATCGTATAGCTTCTGTGCTTCTTCGTACATCTTTTCCCAGATGTCCATTATTGTACCCTTCTTACTTAGAGATTTCTTTTAACATATTTTCGATATGCTGGATTGATTTTTCACGTCCAAGCAAGAAAATTGTATCTGGTAATTCTGGTCCATGCATTTCACCTGAAACAGCAATACGAATAGGCATGAAAAGATTTTTCCCTTTAATGCCTGTTTCTTTTTGGACTGCCTTAATTTGTGGGAAGATATTCTCTGTCACAAATTCATCATCTGTCATCGCTTCAAGTTTTGCTTTGAAGGCTTCAAGAACTGTTGGGACTGTTTCCCCCGCCATAACTTCGCGCTCTGCTTCTGTCAATTCTGGGAAATCTGAGAAGAAGAGATCTGTCAATGGAATAATTTCATCAACTGATTTCATTTGTGGTTTATAGAGCTCAACTAGTTTTTCAGCCTTGTCAGTCAATCGACCTGCTTCTTCTAGGAATGGTTTTGCCATTTCAAAGATAGTTTCTAGGTCTGCATTCTTGATATAATCATTGCTCATCCAGTCGAGTTTCTTCTGATCAAAGGCTGCTGGAGACTTGCTCAGGCGGTTTTCATCGAAAAGTTTAATGAGTTCTTCACGAGAGAAAATCTCATCTTCGCCACCTGGGTTCCAACCAAGAAGAGCAATAAAGTTGAAGACTGCTTCTGGAAGGTAACCTTTCTTTCTGTAATCTTCGATAAATTGAAGTGTATTAGTATCACGTTTAGATAACTTCTTCCCAGTCTCAGAATTGATAATCAAGGTCATGTGACCAAACTCTGGAGCTTCCCAACCAAGTGCTTCATAAACCATGAGTTGTTTTGGTGTATTAGCAATGTGGTCGTCTCCACGGATTACGTGAGAAATTTGCATATCATGGTCATCGATGACAACGGCAAAGTTGTATGTTGGGTAACCGTCTTTCTTTTGGATAACCCAGTCACCACCGATATTGCCACCTTCAAATTCGATATCACCTTTGACCATATCATGCCACTTGTAGATACCTGACTCGTTGACAGCCAAACGAACAGTTGGGATGAGCCCTGCTGCTTCACGTGCTGCGATGTAAGCTGCTTTTTCTTCTTCACTCATACCAAGGTATTCATTGATGTAGCGTGGTGTTTCGCCAGCTGCTTCTTGGCGTTCGCGTTCAGCTACCAACTCTTCTTCTGTAACGTAAGATTTGTAGGCTTTTCCTTCAGCTAGCAATTGGTCGATGTATTTTTGATACAAGTCCAAACGTTCAGACTGGCGGTAGTTTTCATGTGTTTCTGGACTTTCATCCCAATTCATGCCCAACCAACGAAGGTTTTCAAGCTGTGAACGTTCACCATCTTCGACATGTCGTTTACGGTCAGTATCTTCAATACGAATGATAAAAGTTCCACCGTGATGACGGGCGTAAAGGTAGTTGAATAATGCTGTACGGGCATTTCCGATGTGTAGTAGTCCTGTTGGACTTGGTGCGTAACGTACGCGGATATCTTTTGACATAGTTTCTCCTATAAAGTCTCTAGGCGTCTGCCTTTTTGCTCTCTATATTATATCACAAGTCTTGGCTGAGTCCAATTTCTATGAATAAAGAGAGTAAAAAGAGTGGGCAATCCACTCTTTTCTTCTATTATAGACGTGCGTTAAGTTCTTTGCTCAATTCTTCAAATCCTGGTTTTCCAAGAAGGGCAAACATGTTGCGTTTGTAAGCTTCAACACCTGGTTGGTCAAATGGGTTGATGGCATTCAAGTAACCAGAAAGGGCAATTGCCAATTCGAAGAAGTAGATTGTGTAACCAAGAGTGAAAGCATCTTGCTCTGGAAGGGTCACATACATGTTTGGTACATCACCATCTGTGTGGGCAAGAAGAACACCGTCAGTCGCTTTTTTGTTTACAAAGTCAACGTCTTTTCCTTGAAGGTAACCAAGTCCATCAAGGTCTTCTTCCAAAGTAGGAATAATCACGTTTTTACGAGGTTTATCAACACGGACAACTGTTTCAAACATGATACGAGTTCCTTCTTGAATAAATTGACCAAGTGAGTGCAAGTCAGTTGAGAAGTTGGCTGAAGTTGGGTAGATACCTTTTTGGTCTTTTCCTTCTGATTCACCAGCCAATTGTTTCCACCACTCTGAGAAGTATTGAAGTGATGGCTCGTAGTTTACCAAGATCTCAGTTGCATAGCCTTTACGGTAAAGGATGTTACGAACTGCTGCATATTGGTAAGCTTCGTTTTCAGAGATTTTGTCTGAAGTGTAGTCTTTGCGAGCTGCATTCGCACCTTCCATAAGGGCTTTGATGTCAGCTCCTGATGCTGCGATTGGAAGCAAACCAACGGCTGTCAATACTGAGAAGCGTCCACCGATGTCATCTGGAACAACAAATGTTTCCCAACCGTTAGCATCTGCTTCAACCTTAACCGCACCTTTTTGGCGGTCAGTTGTTGCATAGATACGTTTGTTAGCTTCTTCTTGTCCGTATTTCTTAACCAAGAGTTCTTTGAAAACACGGAAAGCGATAGCTGGTTCAGTTGTTGTACCTGATTTAGAAATCACGTTTACTGAGAAGTCTTTATCCGCAACATACTCTACTAAGTCAGCAAGGTAAGTAGATGAGATTGAGTTTCCTGCGTAAAGGATTTGTGGAGCTTTGCGCTCTTCTTTTGTTTGCAAGTTAGCAAAGTGATGGTTCAAGAAGTCGATTGCTGCTTTGGCACCAAGGTAAGATCCACCGATACCAATCACAACCAAAACATCGCTGTCTGATTTGATTTGCTCAGCAGCTTTCAAGATGCGGTCAAATTCTTCGCGGTCGTAGTTTTCAGGAAGGTCCAACCATCCCAAGAAGTCGCTCCCAGCACCAGTTCCTTTACGGATCAATTCATCTGCTGCTGTTACTTGTGATTGCATGTATTCCACTTCATGTGGTGCAACAAATTTGTCTAAAACTTTTGAATAATCAAATTTAATATGTGACATGTTATTCCTCCAATATTTCTTCTTTTCTATCATAACGCTTACCTTCGTTTTTTTCAAGTTTTTTTGTCGAATTTCTCCAATTTTTATCAGAATTCAAACGTTTGCGTAAAAATCCCACATTCCAAAAATTTTGAAAAAATAAAAGAAAGAACGACTAGATGTTCCAGTCGTTACAGTTCATTCAATAAATACTCAAATAATTCTAAATTGCCATCTTCTTCATTAACCAGAAACTCTGGATGCCACTGCAAACCGATAATGCGGTGCTCATCGATAGACTCAATCGCTTCGATAGTTTGGTCTCTTGGATCAATAGCAGTTACACGGAAATTAGGTGCCAAATCTTTAATACTCTGACGATGGACGGAGTTGACCTGACTTTCTTTTCCAAACAGCTTGGCCACCACGCTTCCTTCTACTGTCTCAATAGAGTGAGATGTCCCGAAAGGGAGCCCTTGCCAGTGACCTTCGATTTCTTGATTGAGGGTTCCACCAAAGGCAACATTGACGAGTTGAACACCGCGACAGATTGCCATAATTGGTTTATTCTGACGGAGCGCTTCTTTCAAGAGTGCCAATTCAAATTCATCACGGACCAGATTGTAATCATCGCTCTCGATGGTCTTTTTCTCTCCATAAAACTGAGGATGGACATTTTGGCCTCCTGTCAAGATGAGTTTATCAATCATTTCTACATAATCGCGCACGACTGACTCATCACCAACAGGAATGACTAAAGGGAGACCACCGACTTGACGAATGCTCTCTGCGAATCTACAAGATACAGATGAATGAATGTTTTTGCCTTCTGCGTCTACGGGACATAGATTTGCAGCAACTCCTACAACCGTTCTAGCCATGATGCCTCTCCTTTCGAATGTTAACGATAATCCTATCATATCACTCAAAGCGCCTTTCGTCTAATATGTTTTTTTTAAGACTGTGATAAATATTTTTTATGGACAAGAAAAAGCTGCCCCATAGGACAACTTCTTTCTTATTCAAAGACAAATTGATTGTGATAGAGTTCTGAGTAGAATCCACCTAGTTTCAAGAGTTCATGATGGCTACCGCGTTCAATGACTTCTCCATCTTTAAGGACAATAATCTGGTCTGCATTGAGAATGGTTTTCAAGCGATGGGCAATGACAAAACTGGTTCTACCTGCTACAACCGCCTCCATGGCATGCTGAATCTTGCTTTCTGTCACCGTATCTACGTTTGAAGTTGCTTCATCGAGAATGAGAACTTCTGGATCTGTCATCAGTGTTCGAGCGATAGAAATCAATTGTTTCTGCCCTGTCGAGAAGATGCTCTGCTCATCATCGATAAGGGTATCGTATTTATCAGGTAAGCTTTCGATATAGTCGTGAATATGGGTTGCTTTGGCTGCTGCCTCAACCATTTCCTGACTAGCATCTGGCACACCAAAACGGATATTGTCTCGAATCGTTCCGCTAAACAAGACCGAATCTTGCAAGACAATTCCCACCTTACTTCTGAGACTATCTAAATCATAGTCACGAATATCTTTCCCATCAAAATAAATCCCACCAGCATCAACATCATAAAAGCGATTGATGAGGTTCATAATGGTGGTTTTTCCTGAACCTGTCGGCCCAACAACCGCCGTCATCTGGCCTTTAGGGGCAGAAATACTGACATCTTTCAAAATAGGTTTATCAGGCAAGTATGAAAAATCAATATGACTGATTTCGACACCTTCTTGTAACTGAGTGAAGGCCGGAGCCTTTTCAGGTCGGATTTCTTCCTCTGCATCAAACATTTCCTGAATCCTCTCAGCTCCAGTAAAGGCCAACTGAAGGCTTCCCCAACTCGCTGCAACTTGGATAATAGGCTGGTAGTACTGCTGAGAAAATTGGGCAAACATAACAATCAAACCTAGGGCTGTACTTGTTTCAATAGTCTTATCATTCAAAAGTACAGCCGAACCCGCAAAGATGACGATGGCTGTGTTAACCAAACTCATCCCATTCATGACAGGGAAAAGAATTCCTGAGAACATTCTTCCTTTAAAGGTTGCCTTGCGCACACGCTCATTTTGTTTAAGAAATCCTGCCATCATATCCTCTTGAATCCCTTGAACAATGACAGCTTTTTGGCCTGAGATACTCTCATCCATATAGGCGTTGAGTTTCCCTACCTCTTTTTGCTGGAGGTTAGTGTATTTGCGTGCCATTTTCACGATGAAAATCAGCATGAAGAAGGCTACTGGTGTACTGGCAATGGTGATGAGAGCCAGAGTCACATTTCTCGAAAACATGATAAGAATCAGACCAATGTATAAAACAATATTGCTCATGACCTGAATCAAGCTCTCGTTAAAGGCTTGGAGGATATTATCCAAATCACTAGTAAAACGAGACAGGATATCTCCATCTTGTCGGCGGTCAAAGAATGAAACCGTCAATCGCGCAAGCTTTCCAAAGAGGCCTTTGCGCATCTCGTTGGTCGATTCTGCAATCACGCGCGTCATAAGGCACATGTATATGACACTGGAGATAAATAGAACCAAAACCAGCAGACCAAGATTGACCATGATTCCTGATAGACTCTGCCAAACAAGTTCTGGATTGCCATCTTGATAAGCTTGAACTAAGTTGGCTAACTGCGTCACTGCTTGTCCAGAAAAGACCGGAAAGAGGGCTTGGGCAAGAGTCGCCAGAACAATCATCAAGATGACAACTACAAATGATAGCTTATAGACTTTGAAATAATTCCAAAAAAATTGAACTGTCTTCATTTTACTCCTCCTTTCCCTTCTGTGTTTCGTAGATTTCACGGTAAACGGCATTGTTGGCAACCAAGTCTGCATGCGTACCTTGACCAATCAATCGTCCTTGATCTAGAACCAAAATTTTATCTGCATGGACAACCGAGCTAATCTTTTGCGCGATGATAATGGTTGTTGTTCCCTTCAAGTCCTTATTCAAGGCTTCTTGCACCAGGCGCTCTGACTTAGCATCCAAGGCCGAGGTCGAATCGTCAAAAATCAGAATACGTGGATTGCTGACAATTCCACGCGCAATCGACATCCTTTGCTTTTGCCCACCTGAGAAGTTGGTTCCCCTTTCCTCAACTGGACTTTCAAAGGTTTTCTCCATACGATGAATGAATTCACTAGCCTGGGCAATATTAGCTGCGCGTTCCATTTCAAATAGAGTAGCATCTCCCTTACCCTGTCTCAAGTTATCTGCAATCGTTCCACTGAAGAGAATGGCACGTTGAAGAACGATAGAAACAGTTTTACGCAGGGTTCCTTCACTCACTTCTCGAATATCCTTGCCTCCGATTTTGATGGCCCCTTCCTGTGGGTCAAAGAGACGTGGAATCAATTGAGCCAAGGTTGATTTTCCTGCACCAGTCGCTCCAACGACACCAACCATCTGACCAGGTTCAATAGTAAAGCTCACATCTTTCAGCATCGGTTCCTTGTCCATTGGATAGGTAAAGGTCACATTTTCAAAGCTAAGACTTCCGACCAACTCTTCATCTGGCACATCCTTGAAGGTCATGGCTGGCTCTGCATCAAGAATTTCTCGAATACGACGCAGAGAAATCATGGCACGACTGACAGAATTTCCCAAAAATCCAACCATAACAATGGTAAAGATAATCTGGCTTAGGTAATTGACAAAGGAAGCAATGGAACCAACAACTGACGGATCCGACTGAACCATCCCCGCAACCAGCCAAATAGAGAGGAATACCGCCCCATAACCGACCAACATCATGAAAGGTTCCACTACTGAAAAGGCATAACCAATGTAAAGATTTTGACCGAGTAGCTCGTCTGAAACCTCCGTAAACTTAGCAAACTGCTCTTTTTCTTGGACAAAGGACTTGACCACACGAACGCCACGCAAATTTTCCTTGGCAATGGCATTGATGCGTTCAAGAAGGGTTTGAAACTTGGCAAAACGAGGCCCCATCATCCCCATCATGACAGCAGTCAAACCAAAAATCAAGACTACCATGAGAACAATCACCCACCACAGAGAAGGTAAGGTTTGAACAGCCAAGATAAACGAACCGATGAACAAGAGGGGGAGCCTGAAAAGAATTTGGAAGGTCATCATGACCACGTTCTGAATCTGGTTGATATCATTTGTCATGCGAACAACTAGATTTCCCGCATTAAATTGTTCAATATTGGCATAAGAAAAGGTTTGGATTTTACGGAAGGCATCCTCTCGAAGGTCGGATGAAACTCCTTGGGCAATATAGGCTGCAAGGATAACATTAAGCCCACCAGCAACCAAACCGACCAAGGCCACACCAATCAACCAAGCCCCGATACTATAAATAGCTTCATATTTCCCAGCAAGGAGGGCGTCTAACACTTCCTGCAGATAACGCGGTTGCAGAAGTGAACTAGCAACCATCAAGCCTGTCATCAGAAGCGAAGCTAAGGCCTGCCACTTGTAGGTTTTTATTTTCTGAATTAGCATACTTTCTCCTTAAAAAATAGACAAAAGGGAGCGACAATGTGTCAGCTCCTTCTCATTCTGTTTGTGTGATGTTATTCTAGCAAAAAAGTGAGGGATTGTCAAAGAAGTCCCCTTGATATAGCTAGAATGACAAGTAATTCATTCTTTATAATTTTTGTTTTAACTCGACCAAGACATTCATAGCCTGCATAGGTGTCATATTGTAAACATCCAGTTTAGCTAATTCTGCTAGGATAGGATGGTCTGCTGGCGCGTCAAAGAGTGAAATCTGTTCAGTGACAGCACTTGTTTGCCTCATTGGAGCAGGACTTTCTGTACCCTGACTCTCTAACTGAGTCAAAATCTTATCCGCCCTTGCTAAAAGGTCTGCTGGCAAGCCAGCAATCTTGGCAACATGGATACCATAGGATTTATCGGCTGGCCCTGGTTCAATCTTGTGAAGGAAGGTGACCTGCCCATCCTGCTCCAAGGTTGCCACGTGAACATTGATCAAGTGTTCCAGGCTGGACTCTAGACTAGTCAACTCATGGTAGTGGGTCGCAAAGAGGGTCTTGGCTCCGATATGCTCATGAATGTATTCGATGATAGACTGAGCAAGAGCCATACCATCATAAGTTGCAGTTCCACGACCTAACTCATCAAAGAGAATCAAGGAATTCTTTGTTGCATGCGAAATGGCATTGTTGGCCTCCATCATCTCCACCATGAAGGTTGATTGACCTGAAACCAAGTCATCGGCTGCTCCGATACGGGTAAAAATCGCATCAAAAATCGGTAAATGGGCGCTTTCTGCTGGCACATAAGAACCCATCTGGGCCATAACCGCCGTCATGGCTAACTGACGCATGTAGGTAGATTTCCCGCTCATGTTTGGCCCTGTAATCAGTTGAATACTGGTATCTTCTGCCATCTGAATCGTATTGGGAATATAGGTCTGAGCCCCCATAACCTTTTCAACGACAGCATGGCGCCCTTGCTGGATATCAATTCGCGAATCATCTCCGAATTCAGGTCGAATCAAATGTTGGGTTTCAGCCACAACCGCCAGACTCTGTAAGACATCAACTGTCGCAATTCCTTGAGCTAGAGCCTGCAAACGCTGGATGTACTTGCTGACCTCTTCACGAATACGCATAAAAATTTCGTACTCTAGGTTAGCTGACTTCTCACGCGCCTCCAGCATATCTCCCTCGATACGGGCTAATTCTTCGGTTCCAAAACGTTCTGAGTTTTTCAGCGTTGCCTTGCGGAAAAAGTGAGCAGGCACATTTCCTAGTTGCGAATTGGTCACATGGAAATAGTAGCCATCCTTTTTATTGTAGTCAATCTTGAGCGTACTAATACCAGAGTTTTCTCGCTCCTTGGCCTCAATCTCAGCAATCCAACCAGTCCCTTCTCTGAGCACACGACGGTACTTGTCTAAAGTCTCATCAAATCCAGTCCGGATAATGCCACCTTCTGTAATCACATGGGGAGCTTCAGGAGCAATCGCCGCACTAATCAAACTCTCCAACTCAGGGATTCCATCCAGTTGTTCGATGAGATAAGCTAGAGCAGGTTGCTCCATTCCTTCTAAAATCGCACGAATCCGTGGCACACTAGATAAGGTGGTCGCCAACTGCAAGAGATCCTTGGGATTGGTTTTTCCAAAAGAAACACGACTAGCCAAGCGTTCGATATCATAGACACCCTTGAGGCTGTCTGTCAAATCACTGCGCTCAAAGAAATGGTCGAGAAAGACCTGCACCACCTCTTGACGTTGGACGATTCGTTCCTTATCAATCAAAGGACGATGGATCCAAGAACGTAACAGCCGCATACCCATAGCTGTTTTGGTTTCATCCAAAAGCCAGAAAAGACTGCCTTGCTTCTTGCCTGACCGAGCATTCTCAACCAAATCCAGACTAGCCTTGGTCGCATAATCCATCTGCAAGAAATCCTTGATCTCATAGCGGATAACAGGCTTGAGGTGGTTCAATTCCCTCATCTGAGTTCGATGGACATACTGGAGCAACTTACTAGATGCCGCTTGTTCCACAGCTGCCAATCGTGAATCCAGTAAATGAAGGTCTTCAAAGCCTTCTTTTTCATAGGAAAGTACCAGATTCATCTGACGACTAAGGATTTGTTCTTCTTCCTCAGACAAGTCATAACCCAGCACCACTTCTCGAGCCTTGAGATTGCGGATTTCCCCACAAACCAGCGTAAAATCCAAAAGACCTGTCACATAAAAGTCACCCGTCACCAGGTCCATATAAGCTAGGCCAAATTGATTGCCAGCACGGTCTATGGCAACCAAGAAGTTGTTCTGACTATCCGGCTTACTGCTATCGACCACTGTCCCTGGCGTAATGACCTGAACAACCTCTCGTTTCACAACCCCAACTGCTTGTTTAGGATCTTCCATCTGTTCAGCAATGGCTACCTTATAGCCCCGCTCAATCAAGACATCAATGTACTGTTGGGCAGAATGATAGGGAACACCCGCCATAGGAATCGGATTGTCGGCATTCTTGTTGCGACTCGTTAAGGAAATTTCCAGAATCTGCGCAGCATTGACCGCATCCTCATAAAATAATTCATAAAAATCACCCATACGAAAGAGCAAAAACGCATCTGGATATTGCTTTTTAATATCCACATACTGTTGCATGCCGGGTGATAGCTTTTCTGTCGCCATTTTCCGTCTCTCCTTGTCAAAAATAAGTCTTGAGAGCAACTCTCAAGACCTTACTTATCTTTCATCAAATCTAGCAAACGATCTTCCATGAGTTTGGCAACGTGCTGGTCTCGACAAATGACCAATAAGGTATTGGCACCAGCAACTGTTCCTAAAATCCATTCATCCTTGTTTGCATCTACAATATTTGCCAAAACAGAAGCTTCTCCCAATTTGGTATGAAGTACCAAGGTAAACTCTGCTCTTGCAACACCTTCTAAATGATGAGACAAAAATTCCACCAAATCAATCTTTTCTGTCTCATTTGCTAGTACATAATACACCATATCATTTTTCTTGACCTTGGTCAAGCCGATTTCGCGCAAATCACGAGACAGGGTTGTCTGCGTCACAAAAACATTGTGCGCCTCTAACCGATCTTGAATTTCTTTTTGTGTACTTAATTTCTCCTCAGTAATCATTTTTTTTATTAACTGATGACGATCTCTTTTTCTCATAAAATCCTCTTATATGAATATTTATAACTAATTTTATAACTATATTATACCAAAAAAACAGGAGATTTCAAAAATTTTTTCTTCTTTCTTTAAAATTGTGATAAAATAGTAGAAAAGTCCAAAAAGGAGCTCTTAATGAATACAAAAGAATTGATTGCTAGCGAGTTGGCTAGCGTCATTGATAGCCTGGACCAAGAGGCTATTTTAAATTTACTGGAAACCCCTAAAAACTCAGAAATGGGAGACATTGCTTTCCCTGCTTTTTCTCTTGCAAAAGTCGAACGTAAGGCACCTCAAATGATTGCTGCTGAACTGGCTGAAAAGATTAACAGCCAAGCCTTTGAAAAGGTTGTTGCAACGGGGCCTTACGTTAACTTTTTCCTTGATAAATCTGCCATTTCTGCTCAAGTATTGCAAGCTGTTATCACTGAAAAAGAACACTATGCTGACCAACATATTGGTAAACAAGAAAATGTTGTTATCGATATGTCTAGTCCCAATATCGCTAAACCATTTTCTATTGGTCACCTGCGCTCAACTGTTATCGGAGATAGCTTGTCACATATTTTCCAAAAAATCGGTTATCAAACGGTCAAGGTCAACCATTTGGGAGACTGGGGTAAACAGTTTGGGATGTTGATTGTTGCCTACAAAAAATGGGGCAACGAAGAAGCTGTAAAAGCTCATCCAATCGATGAACTTCTTAAACTCTATGTCCGTATCAATGCTGAAGCTGAAAACGACCCTAGCTTGGATGAAGAAGCACGCGAATGGTTCCGTAAACTGGAAAATGGAGATGAGGAAGCTCTCGCTCTTTGGCAATGGTTCCGTGATGAAAGTTTGGTGGAATTTAACCGCCTTTACAATGAATTGCAAGTCGAATTTGACAGTTACAACGGAGAAGCCTTCTACAACGATAAAATGGATGCAGTTGTAGACATTCTTTCTGAAAAAGGCCTTCTTGTAGAATCAGAAGGTGCCCAAGTTGTCAATCTTGAGAAATATGGAATTGAGCATCCAGCCCTCATCAAGAAATCTGATGGTGCAACTCTCTATATCACACGTGACTTGGCTGCAGCCCTTTACCGTAAAAATGAATACCAATTTGCCAAATCGATCTACGTCGTTGGTCAAGAGCAATCTGCCCACTTTAAACAGCTCAAAGCTGTCTTGCAAGAAATGGGCTACGACTGGAGTGACAACATTACCCACGTTCCTTTTGGATTGGTTACAAAAGAAGGGAAAAAACTCTCTACTCGTAAAGGGAATGTTATCTTGCTAGAGCCTACTGTTGCAGAGGCTGTTAGTCGTGCCAAAGCCCAAATCGAGGCTAAAAATCCTGAATTGGAAAATAAAGATCAGGTAGCACATGCTGTTGGGGTCGGAGCTATTAAATTCTATGACCTCAAGACCGACCGTACAAATGGGTACGACTTCGACCTTGAAGCTATGGTATCCTTTGAAGGCGAAACAGGTCCTTATGTTCAATATGCCTACGCTCGTATCCAATCGATCTTACGCAAAGCAGATTTCAAACCAGAAACAGACGGCAACTATAGCTTGAATGATGCTGAAAGCTGGGAAATCATCAAACTCATCCAAGACTTCCCACGTATTATCAACCGTGCAGCAGATAACTTTGAACCTTCTATCATTGCTAAATTTGTAATTAGCCTAGCTCAAGCCTTTAACAAATACTATGCACATACGCGTATCTTGGATGAAAGCCCAGAACGCGACAGCCGTCTAGCCCTCAGCTACGCAACAGCAGTCGTTCTCAAAGAAGCACTTCGCTTGCTTGGAGTAGAAGCGCCAGAGAAGATGTGATTCAGTACTAACAATTGGAACTAAAGTTCCTAATTGTTAGACGCTAGCCGCTTATATGCGGACTAGCTAACTGCTTCACTAGTAAAGAAACATAAATATTATCGATGTATGTTTCTTTACGTCGTAACCAGAGATACTTACCTAAACGCTTCACTAATTCACCAATCCAAATAATATTGATTCGGTTAGGCTCATGTCGTAATCTTTTAATTACTTGATTGTAAAGCAGTCTAAGTAACTGACGTTCAATCCTATACGAGCTTGGTTTTAGAAGCCTATCAAAAATCTTATCAAGTTTTGCTGACTGATTCTGCTATTTTAGGCCCACTGAATCAATTTATTCACTACTATTTCTTTATCATACAGGGAGATTTCCTATGAGCCAATATGCTTATATCCTCGTTGTAATTAGCTTGGTGTTCCTTTTTCTGCTCAATAAATACGAGAAGGAAAGATTGCAAAAGCTCTACCAAGAACAACTTTTAAAGGATGAAACATTTAGGGCTGACATCAAAGAGAAAATTCACACGACTGAAAATATCAATGATGTCATTGCTTACATCAATAAAACTTATCATCTAGGAATGTTGCTATCAAAAGACATTACAGATCAATTGAAATAACCTAGCTATTCTTTAAGGAATATCAAAACCGAGACTAAGACTTTAATACTTCGTCTCGGTTTTTATATATTTTTCAAGCAACAAAACCACCACTCCCCAGCAATGAAAGTGCAAAATCCTCTAGAATATGATAGAATAATGGAAAGGACTCTATTAAGGAGGAAATCATGGAAAAACAAACCGTCGCCGTCTTGGGGCCTGGTTCTTGGGGAACTGCCCTTTCACAAGTCTTAAATGACAATGGGCACGAGGTACGTATTTGGGGAAATCTGCCTGAGCAAATCAATGAAATTAATACCTATCATACTAACAAGCACTACTTTAAAGATGTCGTTCTAGATGACAAAATCAATGCCTACACTGACTTAGCAGAAACACTGAAAGATGTAGATGCGATTTTGTTTGTTGTCCCAACAAAAGTGACACGACTTGTTGCCCAGCAAGTTGCACAAACCTTGGATCATAAGGCTATCATCATGCACGCTTCAAAGGGATTAGAGCCTGATAGTCATAAACGATTATCAACCATCCTTGAAGAAGAAATTCCTGAACATCTCCGCAGTGATATCGTCGTTGTTTCAGGACCTAGTCATGCGGAAGAAACCATTGTTCGTGACCTGACTTTAATCACTGCTGCTTCTAAGAATTTACAAACAGCTCAATACGTTCAGGAACTCTTTAGTAATCACTACTTCCGACTTTATACCAATACGGATGTTATCGGGGTCGAAACTGCTGGTGCTCTTAAAAACATTATTGCTGTCGGTGCTGGAGCCTTGCATGGTCTGGGATTTGGTGACAATGCTAAGGCAGCCATCATCGCTCGAGGTTTGGCAGAAATTACTCGCTTAGGGGTAGCACTCGGGGCTAATCCATTGACCTATAGCGGCTTATCTGGTGTGGGAGATTTGATCGTAACAGGAACCTCCATCCACTCTCGTAACTGGAGAGCTGGAGATGCCCTTGGTCGTGGAGAATCCCTAGCTGATATAGAAGCTAATATGGGCATGGTAATTGAAGGAATTTCAACGACTCGAGCAGCCTATGAACTAGCGCAAGAACTTGGAGTCTATATGCCGATTACACAGGCCATTTACCAAGTTATTTACAACGGAACCAATATCAAAGATGCCATTTATGACATCATGAACAATGAATTTAAAGCAGAAAATGAGTGGTCTTAACTCTCTAAAGAAAGGATTCTTATGACATCAACAGTTAGAAAGGCAGTCATTCCTGCCGCTGGACTAGGGACTCGATTTTTACCAGCCACCAAGGCCCTTGCCAAAGAAATGTTGCCAATTGTAGACAAACCAACTATCCAGTTTATCGTGGAAGAGGCTCTTAAATCAGGTATTGAAGATATTCTGGTTGTCACTGGTAAATCAAAACGTTCTATTGAGGACCACTTTGACTCAAACTTTGAGCTTGAATACAATCTTAAGGAAAAAGGCAAAACGGATTTGTTAAAATTGGTGGATGAAGCAACTGGTATGCGCCTTCACTTTATCCGTCAAAGCCATCCTCGTGGTCTGGGAGATGCTGTCTTACAAGCTAAAGCTTTTGTAGGCAATGAACCTTTTGTTGTCATGCTGGGTGATGACCTTATGGACATCACAGACGAGAATGCCGTTCCTTTGACAAAACAATTGATGAATGATTACGAAAAGACACACGCATCAACCATTGCTGTCATGCCCGTACCACACGAAGACGTTTCATCATATGGGGTTATAGCGCCTCAAGGAGAAGGAATCAATGGTCGCTATAGCGTCGAAACTTTCGTTGAAAAACCAGCTCCAGAAGATGCTCCAAGTGATTTGGCAATTATCGGTCGCTATCTTCTCACACCTGAGATTTTTGATATCTTAGAAAATCAAACTCCTGGTGCTGGAAATGAGATCCAACTTACCGACGCTATTGATACGCTTAATAAAACACAACGTGTTTTCGCCCGTGAATTTACAGGAGCTCGTTACGACGTTGGGGATAAGTTCGGCTTTATGAAAACATCTATTGACTACGCCCTCAAGCACCCACAAGTCAAAGATGATTTGAAAAATTACCTCATCCAACTGGGAAAAGAATTGGCTGAGGGAGAATAATCCATCTTGCATATGTAAAAAAGCATCTCTAAAATTTGTTCTCTAGAGATGCTTTTACTTTAAAATTGCATGCGATTTAAAATTGCTGAGGTATCTCTGTCAATCTCCCATCGCAATCTTGGTAATTTGTCACTGACTACAGAATTTCAAACACAAATCTGATTGACGTTTTGATGATCCGAGCCGTTTCTCTAGCATCTAACTGATCTGTAAACAGCAAGTGATTTTTTTTGATATTTTTAGCTAGGAACTCATTTCTTGACTGGATTGATAAATCGCCTGTTCTCTCAATTTCTTTCCTTAAGGAATCTCGTTTTTTCAAGGTTTCTTCTTCAGCCAGCAGGACACAGTATTTTAAACTGATTTGTTTTTCTTTTAAGAAGGTTGCAATTTTCTTTAGTTGCTCTTCAAAAATGACATATTCTATCACAACGGTAATGCCTCGGTCGATGAAATTATTGATCAGACTGATGATATTATCCCAAAATAAATCCATGTAATAACCATCATCTTCCCAAGGAGCCACGAGTCCTCCTTTAATCATTAAATAAATCATGTCGCCTTCAATTACTGCACTTTTCTTAAAAGAATAGGCCAACTCCTTACTGACTGTGCTTTTCCCAACACCAGGAGGGCCTGAAATGATGTAAACACAATTTTCCATTCGACTACCTCGTCCATTCTTTTATTATTGACTATTATAGCATTTTTTAGTCTATTAAAGATCAGACAAATTCATCAAATCATAAGATACAAGAAACTAGCTCCTTCCAATTTTGCAACAAAAAAGTCATCTTTGTAGATGACTTATTGGCAACTGAATCCATGCGCATTTAACTATTCATTCCCTACACATAGCTCATTCCCTTGTAGAAAAGCAACACTGCAAGTATTACAAACAACACTACCGCTCCTAACCTCTGACTGACACTATAGATCAGTCTTTCTCCTCGAACTGGAAAGATAACTGCTAGAAATGCTCCACCAACTGCACCACCGATATGACCTGCTAGGCTTATTCCTGGAATCAGAACACTTCCAATAATATTAACCACAAAAAGTGTCAGATAGGATTGGCCCAACTGCTGGATATAAGGATTGCGAGTTGCATAGCGAAGAACGATAATTGCAGCAAATAGTCCATAGAGAGAAGTAGAGGCTCCTACGGCTAAGGATTTGGGACTAAATACAAAAACAAAGAGATTGCCCATCATTCCTGATAAGAGATAGAGAAAGAAAAACTTCTTGGATCCAAAAATTTCCTCTACTTGCCTACCAAGATAATAAAGCGAAAGCATATTGACAATGAAATGCTCCCAACCAATATGGACAAAGATGGCAGAGAAGAGACGCCAAACTTGCTCGGGAAAGAGACGAATGGCAGGGCCATACATGGCTCCAAATCGAAATAAGGTATCCGCCCTATCAAAGTTTCCGCCTGCAGTCACCAGCATTAGTAGAAACACCAAGGCCGTCACTAAGAGGAAGAAACTCGTCACAGGATAACGCCTATCAAAGATTTCCTTCATCAATTAATACCTCCTGAACAGGAATATCATGGTTTTCAGTGATAAAGTCCTGAACTTGACAAGGATAAATCGTACTCAAAGTATGGCCAGTAAAATGTTCCAGATAGCGATCATAATAACCTCCGCCGTATCCAATCCGACATCCTTCCGTTGTAAAAGCCAAGCCAGGAACATGAATCAAATCAATCTGAGAAGCCTCCACTACTTCCAACTCTCCCTGTGGCTCCAGTAAGCCAAAGGAAGTTTTTACTAATTGCTGCGGATTATAGACCACAAACTCCATGCGCCCCTTGGGATAGGTTTTAGGTATCAGAACCTTCTTGCCGTCCTTCAGCACCTGCTCAATCAGTTCCTGCGTTTGAAATTCGTGCGGAAAAGAGAGATAGGTTGCGATGACTTTCGCTTCTTGGTAAAAGGGATGGTGTAAAAGTCGCTCGGTTAAAGCTTGGTCGATAGCCGGCTTTTGCTCTTGAGATATAGCCTTCATTTCATGCAAGACTTGCTTACGTAATTCCGATTTCATAGACAACCCCTCTACTCTGTTGCCTTCTTTTTCAGGAAACTAGAGACTGCATCAACCCCAATAGCTAAGGCTTCTTCCTTAGGACTCATCTGAGGGTGATGAAGGGCGTAGGGACTATCGATACCCAGCCAAAACATAACCCCATCAACCTTTGAAAGGAGATAACCAAAGTCCTCGCCTGTCATAGCAGGTTCGATATCAATCAACTCGATTCCGTCTTTTTCTTCAAAGAAGTCCATCAGTTCACGCGCCAAGGCTGGATTGTTCTCAACAGGCAGGTAACCACCTTGCTTGAGTTCCACTTCGACTTCCATATCAAAGGCAGCTGCAACCCCTTCTGCAACTGTTCTGACCCTCTTTTGAACTAAGAGACTCATATCCTGTGTCAAGGCCCGAATAGTTCCATGCAAAAAGGCTGTGTCTGTGATGACATTGTTGGTTGTTCCAGCCTGAAAAACACCAAAGGTCACCACCGCTCCCTCGATTGGGTTGACATTGCGGCTGACAACTGACTGCACCTGGGTCACAAAGTAACTAGCCGCCACCAAAGCATCATTAGCTTCATGCGGAAAGGCTGCGTGTCCTCCTTTGCCTTTGAAACGAATCTTCACCTCGCAAGTTCCTGCAAAGAGTGTATGAGTATTGGTCGCAATCTGTCCAACCTTCAAATCTGGCCTAACATGAAGGCCATAAAATTGATCTGGTAGCCAATCTCCAAAAGCGCCATCTTCATACATGAGCATGCCACCAGCTTCATTTTCTTCAGCGGGCTGAAATAGGAAGAGCAAATTATTCTTCGGTTGCTGCTCAAGGGCGCGCTCGAGACAACCCAAGGCAATACTCATATGAAAATCATGGCCACAAGCATGCATACGACCTTGGTGCTGAGAAGCGAAAGAAAGTCCTGTTTGTTCGACGATAGGCAGGCCATCAATATCTGTCCGCCAACCAATGGTACGCTCTGGCTGACTTCCCTGCAAATAGACCAAAATACCTGTCCGCCAAGTACGAACTTGAACAAACTCCTTGCCCGCAGTCAATTTCTCAATCACATCCAGCAAATAAGCATGAGTCTTGAACTCCTCCAAGCCAATCTCTGGAATCTGGTGCAAATCTCGTCTAGTCTGAATCAAATCTAACATCTATCTATCCTCCGATATAGCAGAAAGAGGCTGGAAGAAGGGTTCCGCCTCTTTATTACTTTTACAATTATAAGGTACGAAGCGCATCCTCTAGCGCTGTTTTTTGTTGGGTTTGGGCATCAATTTCTTTGATGATACGAGCCGGAACGCCTGCTACCACTACATTTTCTGGGACATCTTGGGTAACGATAGCTCCTGCAGCGACAACTGAACCACTACCAATTTGCACCCCTTCGATAACCACTGCATTGGCACCAATTAGAACATTGTCCCCAACACGGACTGGTTCTGCGCTAGCTGGCTCAATCACACCTGCCAAAACGGCACCTGCACCAACGTGACTGTTTTTCCCAACGATGGCACGTCCACCAAGGATAGCCCCCATGTCAATCATAGTTCCTGCACCAATTTCAGCACCGATATTGATGACCGCTCCCATCATGATAACAGCATTGTCACCAATTTCAACTTGATCACGAATAATAGCGCCTGGCTCGATACGAGCATTGATAGCACGTTTATCTAGCAAAGGAACTGCAGAATTACGAGCATCTTGCTCAACAACATAGTCTTGATTTTCTACCAAACCATCTAGAAGCGGAGCCACATCCTTCCAGTCTCCGAATAAGACATTCCCTAGTTTGACAACAGAGCTAGGTACAGCAGTTGTAAGTTGTCCCTCGAAGGTTACTTTAACACTGGTTTTCTTTTCAGCATTGGCGATAAATTGGATAATTTCTTGAGCATTCATTTTTGTGGCAGTCATAGGCGCCTCCTAGTTCATTTTAATGATACCTATTCTACCAAAAAAGGCCTCAAATTTGAAGCCTTTTTGTTTGTTTTTAGGTATGATTTTTAGGGATGTGAGATAAAACGTGCTGTCGGTAAAAGCAAGCTCCTACCGATACAACCTAAAAACACTCTTCACAACTATCTCCCCGTGTTTTATTGACTATTCTAGTATAGCACACTTTTAAAATTAAGAAAAGACTTTTTATTTACTTTCTTTCGCTTCTTCTACCGATAGGAAAATCATGGGTAAAATAATCAGGGTCATAGCTAGAAGAAGGGACCAATCCACTACCAGACCTAAAAATAAAACACTCAGCAAGGCAGAAGAGAGAGGTTCACTGGCACTGATAACGGAAACCACCAAAGGTGAAACCAAGGACACAGCCTTCATGGAAATAAAAAAAGCAAAAGCCGTCCCAAAGAAAGCGATGATAAGACAAATCAAGATACTCCAAATATCAGGAGTAAAGGAAAGCTGATAAACAGGCGAGAGAACATTGCTAAATAAACCTGCCAAAATCATCCCCCACCCAACCGTGGGAACAAAACCATAGCGCTTAGCAAAAGGCTGAGGTAGGATAACGTTAAACATAACACCCATGGCACTCAGCAGACCTGTTATAAGGGCTAGTGGAGTCATGGATAACTGAGAAAGATCACCCTTTGTTGCCATCAAGTAAACACCCAACATGGCAATCAAAACATAGAAAATAGCGCTTTTTGACGCTCGTTTTTGATAAACCAAGCGATTGTAAAAGAGGATAAAGACTGGACTGATAAACTGTAAAATAGTTGCTGTCGCTGCATTTGAGTATTCTACACAGAGATAGAAAAAATACTGAACTGAAAAAATCCCCAAAATAGCATAAGCTAAAAAGGGTAGATAATTTTTCTTATCTCGCCAGATATCTAACACTTGCGATTTTAATTGCATTGCAGACCAAATGAGTACAAGACTCCCTGCCAGTGTCAAACGCATAGAGGTAATCCAGTCGGAAGACACCTGATAATGAGTAAAGAAATACTCTCCTAAAATTCCACAGATGCCCCAGATTAAGCCGGATAGAAGCGAATAAATGGTTCCTTTAACAATCTTTTTCTGATACTGATTCATACCTTTATTGTAACACGAAAGGACAAAAGAAAAAAGTGGCAATCCATTGATTAGCCACTTCATTTAGAAAAGTTTAAAGAACTTATCGTCTCGTCCTTGAAGAAGAAGGTCTAGTAGCGCTTGAATTGCCACTGTTGTTAGAACTACTACTTGAACTGCTGGAGCTTGATGGAGTTGGTAGACTCCCCACAATGCTAGACCAAGCATTCTGATAATCCGCATCACTTCCACCAATAGCAAAGCGATAACTGGTCGCTGGCGCTCCTGCCTTATTAGCCCAATAGCTGGTAACAGTCGAACCTGTGACCTCTACCTCTTTCCCTTCAACAGAAACTTTACCTGGTTTCTGGCCTGTTGATTTCAGGACTTCTGATTTTACTACACTAGGATCTAAAGAGAATCGCTCGTTCCCCCAAATTCCAGGTTCAGACTCTTGGATGGCATTAACCAGATGAGCCATATAATTAGAGTTATTTGAATATCCTGCTCTACGAGATAATGAATGATTATCATCATGCCCAATCCAACCACCTAAAGTTAATTTAGGAGTAGAAAGCATGAGCCACATATTCTCGTCTTGGTTGGTTGTACCAGTCTTCCCAATCCAATCTGCACTAGCTAATGTCGAATTTAAAGAAGCTAAATTCGGTTTAAAGGTTGTTGTTACACGAGAGGACAGAACTTCTCGTAACAATCCCTGCATAATCGTCGCTGTCGCTTTAGAATAAACCTGAACAGGTTTATCTTGAAATTCATAAATGATTTTACCATCAGAAGATTCAATTTTTGAAATCACATGCTTCTGATGATAAACTCCGTTATTAGCCAATGTCTGATAGCCATTGGTATGCTGGGCCACTGTGACTTCAATACCACCACCCATTGGCAGGCTCTCAATACCGTACTCAGGAATCTCGTAGCCCATCTTTTCCATATAACCCTTGACATCAACACCCTTTTCACGGAGCATACGATAGGTCCAGTAAGCAGGGATATTCCACGAATAGTTCAAGGCTTCTCCCAAAGTCATCATTCCTGTCCCCTTGCTATTAGCATACATAATCGGGTTGCCATTGGCAAAGTTTGTGGGATAGTTAGATAAAATCGTCTCACTACCCATCAAACCCTGATCAATAGCAATACCGTAGGCCAGCAAAGGCTTGGTAGTAGAGGCTGGCGAACGTTTGGTATCAAATGCATGGTTATTTTGATTGTCTTGATAATCGCGACCACCTACAAAGCCTAGAATAGCACCTGTTTGGTTGTCCATCAGGACATTCCCTACTTCTACACGACCTGTTCCGTCATCTAATAGAGACCCGTATCTAGCTACTGCATTCTGCATGGCAGTATGAACTTTTTTATTAATAGTAGTCGTAATCTTATAACCACCTGTACTTAATTCTTGCTCAGCTCGTTTACGATACGCCTTCTGAATAGCTTCATTTTTCAGCTCTTGACTGGGAACATTATCTTGTTGGACCAAATAATCGTACGTCCGGTCTATCGCTTCAGCCATAGCAGTATAATAGAGATAATCTCTTGAAATAACATTAACAGAACCTGATGGCAAAAAATCTTGTTTAAGATTGTAATCCTTATATTGATTGTATTCTTCTTTAGTTAAGGATCCCGTACGGTACATGTTGTAGAGAACATCCTTGGCCCGCTTCAAACCAAGCTCTAAGTCTTCATCACTCTTTAACTCTCCAGTATTTTCATAAGGAGAATAAGTAATCGGACTCTGTGGCAAACCTGCTAGGAAGGCCGCTTGGGGAATACTCAGCTTGTTGGCATCGATACCGAAAATTCCTTCAGCAGCTTGCTGGGCACCTGCAATATTCTGTCCTTTATGATTTCGACCAAAGGGAGCAACATTGAGATAGGTGGTCAAGATTTCATCCTTACTCATACTGCGTTCCAAGGCAAGGGCATCAACAATTTCTGTAGCCTTACGAGCCAAAGTCGGAGCATCTCCAACCACTTGTTGTTTGATTAACTGTTGGGTCAAGGTCGAGCCCCCGCTAGATGAGCCCAAACCTGCAAAGGTTCCCAAAGTCGCCCGAATCACAGCTTTGGGCACAACCCCATTATGTTCAAGAAAATGTTCGTCCTCAGTAGCAACGATAGCCTTTTTAAGATTGTCTGATATTTCCTCAGATGAAACAGAAGTTCGCAGTAGGTCACTCTCGATAGAAGCAATGACACTCCCATCTGCGTAAACAATTTCTGAGATGGAAGAAATATTTTTAACCTGCTTGACCAAGTCCTCCGCTGGCGGAACCTTAGCCTTATCGAACAAGGCAACTCCATAACCAAGCGCTACACCAGCACCAAAAAGCCCACCGATAAAGCCTAGAATAAAGAGAGTATTCAAAATTCCCTTGATAGCAACTAAAATGCTCCCTAGAATAGACAGAATTCTCCCACCTGTCCCATCCGACTTCTTCTCTTCTGAGACTTTCTCTGATTTTTTATGATTTATTTTTGATTTTACTAGCTGGAAAAATTCCAGCATTTTTCGTTTTAATTCATTTAATTGATTTTGCATGGATTTCCTCACTCTATCTATTATACCATAAAAGGTAAACTTTCAATAAAATAGCCACTTTCTTCCCTATTCTGCTAGGCTATTGCCCAAGTTTGTGATACAATAGTTAGAAACAATAATTTTAAAAAGGAGAAAAGACACATGCACATTTTTGATGAGCTAAAAGAGCGTGGTTTGATTTTTCAAACGACTGATGAAGAAGCTTTGCGTAAAGCCCTAGAAGAAGGTCAAGTTTCTTATTATACTGGCTACGATCCAACTGCTGACAGCCTTCACCTAGGCCATCTTGTCGCAATCTTGACAAGTCGTCGCTTGCAGCTAGCAGGTCACAAACCTTATGCGCTCGTTGGCGGTGCTACAGGTCTCATCGGAGATCCGTCCTTCAAAGATGCTGAACGTAGTCTCCAAACAAAAGACACAGTAGATGGCTGGGTCAAGTCTATCCAAGGACAACTTTCTCGTTTTCTTGACTTTGAAAATGGTGAAAATAAGGCTGTCATGGTCAACAACTACGACTGGTTTGGCAGCATCAGCTTCATTGATTTCCTCCGTGATATCGGAAAATACTTCACTGTCAACTACATGATGAGTAAGGAGTCTGTGAAAAAACGGATTGAAACAGGAATTTCATACACTGAGTTTGCTTACCAAATCATGCAAGGGTACGACTTCTTCGTCCTTAACCAAGACCACAACGTAACGCTACAAATCGGTGGTTCTGACCAGTGGGGAAATATGACAGCTGGTACCGAATTGCTTCGTCGTAAGGCTGACAAGACTGGCCACGTTATCACTGTTCCATTGATCACAGATGCAACTGGTAAGAAATTTGGTAAATCAGAAGGAAACGCAGTCTGGCTCAATCCTGAAAAGACTTCTCCATACGAAATGTACCAATTTTGGATGAACGTTATGGACGCTGACGCTGTTCGCTTCTTGAAAATCTTTACTTTCTTGTCACTTGATGAGATTGAAGATATCCGCAAACAGTTTGAAGCAGCGCCACACGAACGCTTGGCTCAAAAAGTTTTGGCTCGTGAAGTCGTTACACTTGTTCACGGAGAAGAAGCTTACAAAGAAGCCCTCAACATCACTGAGCAACTCTTTGCAGGAAACATCAAGAATCTTTCTGTTAAAGAGCTCAAACAAGGACTTCGTGGTGTACCAAACTACCAAGTTCAAGCAGATGAAAACCACAATATCGTAGAACTTCTCGTCTCATCTGGTGTGGTTAACTCAAAACGCCAGGCCCGTGAAGACGTCCAAAACGGAGCTATCTACGTCAACGGCGACCGTATCCAAGACCTTGACTATGTCTTGAGTGACGCTGATAAGTTAGAGAATGAACTGACTGTTATCCGTCGCGGTAAGAAAAAATACTTTGTATTGACTTACTAAACTGTTCAACATTTACCTATAAACAAAGGAGTTACCCTCAAGAAAGGTAACTCCTTTTTGCTGTGAATAGTCCCCTACCTATCCCTTAATAGACAGACTACGCAGGACTATGCGCAAGGTTGTTAGATTATGTAAGATGGAGAGATTTGAAGGACTGAGCCAATTAAACAAGCCAAAGCCAATCAAACTACTATTTACGACAACGGTATCTTGAATATTCTTCTTGATGAGTGTTTGTAAAGATGATGATAGCCAATCCAACTCTCGGAAGAAATCCAAGCGATTATCTAACAATAAGATATCACTCATCTGCTTAGAAATATCTGCACTCTCATTCATCACTACACCGATATCTGATAGGGTTAGAGCAGCTGAGTCATTCAACCCATCCCCAACCATCAAAATAGTGTGACCTGCTTTCTGTAGTTCCTCTACTAACTCAAATTTCCCATCAGGTTTCAAGTCTGTATAGACCTGATCAAAGGGCAAATCTTTGACTAATTCCTCTGTCCTAACCAAGGTATCTCCTGTTGCCAGAATCAATTTTTTCCCTTGTGCCTTAAGTTTCTCCAAGGCTGCTTTTGCTTCTTTTCTCAAAGGAGTATGAATGCAGAACATTCCAATCAATTCATTCTGATAAGCCAAGAATAAGAGATTGTAGTGACTCTTGTACTCTTCAATTAAAGCATTTTGTTCTGAACTGATATAAATCTGCTCATCCTGCATCAAGACATAATTCCCAATAAGAACTGGTTGGCCATCTATATGAGATTTGATCCCCTTGCTTGCAATATATTGGAGTTTCCCATGCATTTCCTCATGTTCAATCCCCTCTATCTCAGCTTGCTTGACGATGGCATTAGCGATAGGATGATAGATGTGCTCCTCAAGACAGGCACTGATTCTGAGAATATCTTCCTCACTATAGTCCCCAAAAGGTAACACCTTTTCAACTATAGGATAACTAGTTGTGATTGTTCCCGTCTTATCAAATAAGAAAGTATCAATTTCCAGATATTTCTCCAGAACATCTCCATCCTTAATCACCATTTCACGATTCAACCCCTCCTTGATAGCTGTCAAATAAGCTACAGGAGTAGAAATTTTCAAAGCACAGGAGAAATCGACCAATAGGAAAGAGATAGCCTTAGAAAAAGAACCTGTTAATAGGTAAGTCAGCCCAGCCCCCAAGAAATTATATTTGACGACCTTGTCCGCCATCTTGATGAAATAGCGTTGTTTCGTTTTCTTGTTTTCTTCAGATTTCTTCATCAACTCAATCAGTTGTAAAATCCGACTGTTCATCTGATTATCGGTTACACGAATGCGTAACTCTCCAGTTTCTAATACTGTATTTGCACAAACCAAATCAGACTCTCTTTTTTCAACTGGAAAACTCTCTCCCGTCAAGGAACTTTCGTTAACCATACCTAAACCTGAAACTACTTGTCCATCAAACAGAATTTCATTTCCTTGAGATAAGATCAAGACATCTCCTATTTGAACATCGGAACTCTTGATACTAACAACCGTATCGCCCTGTACTAGAAATAC
Source organism: Streptococcus sp. k-90 (assembly GCF_013277565.1). Taxonomy (GTDB): domain Bacteria; phylum Bacillota; class Bacilli; order Lactobacillales; family Streptococcaceae; genus Streptococcus. The sequence goes on from NZ_VMNE01000021.1 coordinate 26,594, forward strand.
ATCGCTCTCTTTTGCAAGAAGGCTTTGTTCTAAATCTGTTGCAGTTTTTTTCAAAGACCACTGATCTAAATGATTCCCCAAATCAAGCATAAACATGATATTGCTAGCTGTCTTGGATTGGTTCATAAACAAGGACAATAAAATCGCCGAACAGTCCAAGACCTCCATCGTTAGTTCCTTACGCGCTAGTGTTTGATAGGCTTCTCTAATATAGCCCAAAGCCTGATAACAAGTCCATATATAGCGAATTGGAGACGGTACAAGACTACGAAAAAGTACACGCTTAATCGCTGCACCTGAAACAATAGAATAAGCACTCTCTTCTCTACGAATGGGAAGAGTCATCAACTCAGAAACTTTCCCTTTATCAATTCTTTTTAAAAAGGCTTCTGCATTATCTAATACAGAAAAGCCTTCTTTTATGCGTAGAGTAAAGTGCTGTTGATCCATGTAAAACTGGATAGACTCAATCCCCTTTTCATCTCTCGCCAAGGAACGAAGATAGTCTTGAATATCCAAGGTGAGTGAAAAAGAAGATGATAGTCGGATATGTTGGTATCCTCTATGTAGCACTTTAAAAGACATATTATTCCCCTATAAGGCTATCTAATTGCTCTTCTTTTTTCTCTTGCTCGTACAAATATTTGGCATCTTGCAAGACATCATCTCCATGTTGCTTCACAACAGAAACAGATGCATCTAGCTCGTCTTTTAACTTATAAGCCTTAGCCAAAGCTTTAGAATAACCTTTTTTAGCTTCCTTACTTGCTAAGATTTTCAAGCCAAGGGTACCAAATGCGACACCACCCAAAAAGAGTGATGATTTTTTCGCAACTTTTGCGACGCTTAATACTTCTTTTAACATACTTATTTCCTCCTTATCATTATTATATAGCAATTTAGATATAAAAGCAATTTCATTTCATAAATTGGAGAATCAGTTTTATTTCTACTGAATCTCTCATCTACTTATTCCTAAAGTTGCTTTCATCTGCCTCTTTTGATACACTTAAACTATGAATACAAATCTCAAACCCAAACTTCAGCGTTTTGCTTCTGCGACTGCCTTTGCCTGTCCTATCTGTCAAGAAAATCTGACTCTGGTAGAGAGCAGTCTCAAATGCAACAATCGCCATTCTTTTGACTTGGCTAAATTTGGCTATGTCAATCTAGCCCCTCAAATCAAGCAATCGGCCAACTACGACAAGGAAAACTTTCAAAATCGTCAACAAATCCTAGAAGCTGGATTTTATCAAGCTATTCTAGAGGCTGTTTCTGATTTACTTGCAAACTCAAAAAATGCCAAAACCATTTTAGATATCGGTTGTGGCGAAGGTTTCTATTCTCGCAAACTCCAAGAAAGTCATCCTGATAAAACCTTCTATGCCTTTGATATTTCCAAAGATTCTGTCCAAATCGCTGCCAAGAGCGAACCCAACTGGGCAGTCAATTGGTTCGTTGGCGACTTGGCACGACTTCCTATAAAAGACGCCAGTATGGATATCTTACTTGATATCTTTTCCCCTGCCAACTATGGAGAATTTCGTCGCGTTTTATCCAAAGACGGTATCTTGATAAAGGTTATTCCAACTAAAAATCACCTCAAGGAAATCCGTCAGAAGGTACAAGATCAGCTGACAAACAAGGACTATTCTAACCAAGATATCAAAAATCATTTCCAAGAACACTTTACCATCCTATCTAGTCAAACTGCCTCTCTGACTAAAACTATCACAGCAGAGCAGCTCAAAGCCCTACTCAGCATGACGCCCCTACTCTTTCACATCGACCATACTAAGATTGACTGGAACCAACTGACAGAGATTACCATTGAGGCAGAGATTTTGATTGGGAAAGCATTCTAAACTAGACTTCCAAAGGTATAAAACTTACCGAAAATCCTCAATATTAAGAAAACGCATAAGAACAGGTACTCAAAAACCTTAATCTTATGCGTTTTGTTATGCAAAAATCACTGGAGTTTCTATACACATTAAGTGGAAATCTTTGAAATCAGTTCTTTTAATAACCATTGAATACCATATATTACATTTACCCCAAATATGATATAGGCCGTATAAATCAAATATTTCGATTTCTCCCGCCTCAAAGAATAGATCTTGTACAAAATAGATAAATTTAAAATAATAAATAATAGAGACAAAATCTTCCTCCAAAATCAATATTAAAAGTAGCCAGTCAGGCATATACCTCATATTTATTTTCGATTCGAGATAACAAACTTATCAATAAATAGCAAGTGAAATAAGGCAAGTACAGACCCCCAGAAACTCCCTCGAAGCGAGATTTCTTGATGATTGAGAGGAAACAGATCATGGTTACCTATATAGAGGCATGTTAAAATAACAAATAGAATCCAAAATAAATCCGTCCATTTATATTTTGAAAAATATTTTTTCCACATAAGAACACCTTCTTTCCTATAATCATATTATAACACTTTATGTAAGCGAATACAAGGAATTTGAGGTGAACAACTGCAAAGAAGCATAAGGCTGAAGACAGTAAAAACCAGCGTTTTAAGCGCTGGTTTACTGTTTTAAACTAGGTTTCTTACAAAGCTTACTAACACTAAGATTTAAAAAAAGTTAGTTTCTGAAATTGATTAATTGTTAATTTTCCAAACTGGACTCTTTTTTTATTTTTCAACCCCCAATAACTAAGGGCAAGTAATGCTACAACCCAAGCAAAAGTGATCCCCAAACTGTCAAAATTCAACTTGAAATCTGGTTTATTAAAGAAATCTACATAAACTCCTAAGAAGGTTGTATCCATAAATTTTTTAATCTCTGAGCTAACTTGAGAAAACATCGGCAAGAATGAGAGACCAAGCATTGGAATCAAACCATAAACCTGAGCCTGAGTTTGTGTCTCTGAAATAGCTCCAATCACTAAATTTAAGAGGATTGTACATAATGCTACCAGAGAAGCTACTACAAGGTATACAGGATAATCTTTTGCGAAATCCACTTCAACCATAATAGGGAAGGAAATAACTGAAGCCAAGGCAAAGATTACAGGATAAAACAACACGGAAACAAGATATTCTCCACGGCGAACTCCGCTTAAAATGAGTGTTTTAAAAATTCTTTTTTCTTTTTCCTCTGCAATAGAGTTTGAAATCATTGACCCAGAAGAAAATGAGAATGCCATTGTTAAAGAACTAAACAATAGTGTTTTCCCTTGAGTGCCATCTGTATTCATAAAATTTTGGAAGAGTAGAACCATAAAGAATGGGAATACTACCTGTACCAAAGTGTTTTTGTTTGTTAATAATACTTGTGTCCTCAACCAGATAAGGGCTAAAATTCTCTTAAACATCTAATTTTTCTCCTGTCAATTTAATAAAAATATCTTCTAAAGTTGGTTCACATGAGTGAATCGTCATCATTTTTTTATAATCTTCTTGCTGCAAGTCTTCAAAGCGCACTACCTTTTTAGTAGAATCACTATAAGTTACTGCAACTTTTTTTTCCGTGTTATATTTTTGGATAATTTCGCTTGGGCTTCCTTGTTCAATAAGATCACCTTTATTCAAAAGAGCTAGGTTATCACATAATAAAGTCGCCTCATTCATATCATGAGTAGTTAAGAAAATGGTTGTTCCTCTTTCCTTTAACTCCTGTAGTAATTTGTGAATCTTCTTTGAGGTAGTGGGATCTAACCCACTTGTAGGTTCATCTAAAAATAGAACTTTAGGGTAATTGATTAAAGCACGAGCTAAAAGCATTCGTTGACGCATTCCTGTAGAAAGTTTCTCAGCTGGAGTGTCTTTACTATCATACAGACCAACTTGTCTTAGAATTTCTTCAATTCGGGATTTTGAAACTCCGTATAGTCTTGCAAATAGCAACAAGTTATTGTACAAACTTAATTTTTCGTAATAACCACTTGTGTCACCTACTAAGCCTAACTCTTCAAAATCTGACGGAAGTAATTTTTGAGAATCTTTTCCTAATAATTCTGTCTTTCCGCTGTTAGCCTGTAGCTGTCCTGTCAGAATATTGATCATTGTTGTCTTCCCTGAACCAGATGGACCTAGGAATCCAAAAATTTCTCCTTCGTTTATTGAAAAACTAATTTGATTTAAAGCAATATTATCTCCAAATCGCTTTGTAACTCTTTCTACCTTAATCATTTTATTACCTCTTTCTAATGATAAATTGTATTTTAGAAACTTCACTCACTCCCATCGGTTATATCAACAACTCTAATTCTAGGCTTTAAGTTGGAGTCCATTTTGATTTCTCTCATTTCATTTGGAAGCAAGAGAACTAATTTTAGTAGCTTCTCATCAAGTGTTACTTTACATAGGCGTCTGCTATCTAGACTATTTTTGATAATCAGATAGTCCTTCTTGACAAACTTTTCATCCATATAATAGTCAATTGTTTTTACCATATTTTCCTCCCGCCTGCTAATCTACATCCCTTTTAAATAGTAATGTTTCTAGCACTGCGCTCTTCTTAACTTATTTACAATAACAGTATATCCCTTATAAGAGTAAAAAAACAGGACATTTATGTCTACTGACATTTATGTCCTGTTTTATATTGAAATTATGGAAAATCCTTATTTTTTTCTTCTATTACTCTCTCCCTAAATGATTTATCATTTAATAATTCCGATCCATTTATTGCTTTATTATAGTAGTCCAAAGCAAGATCTTTATTCTGATTAGTATGAATATAATATTTGGCTTCAAAAAAATCTACTGTAGGTAGTAAAGCAAAATCTTGTATTTCATCTATTATTTCTCGTACAGCACTTAGCGTTTGGGGCATTAAATCATAATATTCAATATTAAAGTGATATAAAACAATTGATACAATAACCCTTTGAATCAAATGAATATTGTTGGCATCAGAGAAATTAGTTTGCTCCAAGATGTTAGAATAGATATTTTCAAATACATTATCAATTGGCTTAGCATTCAAAGTACACTTTAAAAAATACAAGTGTAAAATTAATAAATCATTAGTATCATAATTTGTTTTTAAAAGTAACTGCTCAAAATACTCCTCAATCAAGCCCTCTCCAAAGTCAGAGTTTTCAGAAACATACACATCATCAATAGCTTGTAAAACTTCAACTGCTACTTGCTCATCCTCAGGAAGTTGGTCATAAAAGCGTTCCTGAATTTCCTCAAAGATTTCCTCACGTTGACGGATTTTTTCTTCATCTCCATGAATAGATTGACGAATCAATTTCGTTTTTAGTTTTAAATACTCTTTAGGAACAATTAGCGAACCCTCGTCGATTAACTGAGACATCGGAATTCCTAGCACTCCAGCTATATAATCTAGTTTCGCTAAACTGGGTAAGTTATTTCCTGTTTCAATTCGACCCAACTGACGAACAGTAAGTTCTTTTTCATCTCCACAAAAGGCCTCTCTACTCAATCCTTTTTCAGTTCGTAAGGTGCGAATCCGCCTCCCGATTTCTAAATTTTTCATCTCATTCCTCTATAAATAGACTTTTGCACACGGCAAATAAAAGTAGTTATGACTATTTGTTATCAACTATTACCTCAAATATATTAAATTCTTACTAACAAAACTCCCCATATTGCCTATCAGCATCCCTTCATAATGAACAAAGAGTTTTTTACATATCAGGAAACTCTTCTTTCATCTCTTCTATCACTCGATTTTTGAAATTCATATCATTAAAAAATTCTGCCCCATTGATAGCTTTTTCATAGTATTGTAGGGCTTTTTCTTTATCTTTTTCCCCGTATAGGTAATATTTGGCTTCCAAGTAGTCTACCGTTGGTTTTAAGTTTGAATCTTGAATTTCCATCATAATTTCTCTTAGAAAACTAAAAATGACAGAGATATCTTCGTAGTATTCGTTTCTCAATTGATACAACAGTATTGCAATTAATACTCTTTGTAGTAGATGCATGTAAGTGTTATCTGAACAGTCAATTATGGTCACAATGTTATTTCTTACTTTTTTTAAAACGTCATCGTTTCGTTTAAAACTAATAGCATTTGATAAAAAATATAAATATAAGATCAATAAATCATTTACAGAATACTCCGTTTGTAGCAAAGTTTGATTGAAATATTCCTCAATCAAGCCCTCTCCAAATTCGGCATTTTCAGAAACATACACATCATCAATGGCTTGTAGAACCTCAACTGCTACTTGTTCATCCTCAGGGAGTTGATCATAAAAATGTTCCTGAATATCTTCAAAGATAGCCTCACGCTGGCGGACTTTTTCTTCATCTCCATGAATAGATTGACGAATCAATTTCGTTTTTAGTTTTAAATACTCTTTGGGAACAATTAGCGAGCCCTCGTCGATTAACTGAGACATCGGAATTCCTAACACTCCAGCTATATAATCTAGTTTCGCTAAACTGGGTAAGTTATTTCCTGTTTCAATTCGACCCAACTGACGAACAGTAAGTTCTTTTTCATCCCCACAAAAGACTTCTCTACTCAGTCCTTTTTCAGTCCGTAAAGTACGAATCCGTTTCCCTATTTCTAAATTACTCATAATGCGCCTCTTCAAATTCTAATTTGACATTCAAATAACTACTTGTATACGTTTCCATTTTAACACACTTTCCTACAATTTTCAGAAAAAATAATTATAACGAATAGTTTTAAGCAACTATCTTATATAAGTAATCCATTCAAATATAGTATCTAAGATATATTTCTAGTCAAGTATTCAAAAAAAGCGAATTTCAATCGAAACTCGCTTTTTTACAAAATATATTAGTATAAACTTGTATCTTAGTTCAAGTGCCAGATATCTTCGTTATACTGAGCGATTGTACGGTCAGATGAGAAGAATCCTGCTTTAGCAATGTTGACGATGACTTTATCCAACCATGCGTCACGGTCTTCGTAATCAGCAAGCATTTGCTCTTTAACCTTAATGTAGTCTTCCAAGTCAAGAAGAGTCATGAACCAGTCTTTGTTGATCAATTCATTGTAAAGACGTTCCAAGCGCTCTTTGTTTCCAGCTGCAAGAACTGCATCACTAACGATGAAGTCTACCAATGATTTGATAGCTTCACGAGCGTAGAATTCGCTTGATTTATAAGCTGCTTTTGCGTAAAGGTCAATAACAGTTTCTGAATCTTCACCAAAGATGTAGATGTTTTCGTCGCCAACCAACTCAGCGATTTCCACGTTAGCACCGTCCATAGTACCAAGAGTCAAAGCTCCGTTCAACATGAATTTCATGTTACCAGTACCTGAAGCTTCTTTAGAAGCAAGTGAGATTTGTTCTGAGATATCACATGCTGGAATAAGGAAGCTTGCTGCAGTAACGTTGTAGTTTTCAACCATAACAACTTGCAAGTGTGGCGCTACTGCTGGATCGTTAGCAATAACTTCTGACATGCAAAGGATCAAGTGGATAATGTCTTGAGCGATTGTGTAGGCTGGAGCTGCTTTACCACCAAAGAAGATTGTGATTGGACGAGCAGGGATGTTACCAGCTTTGATGTCAAGGTATTTGTGGATAACGTACAAAGCGTTCATTTGTTGGCGTTTGTACTCGTGAAGACGTTTGATTTGGATGTCAAAGATAGAGTTTGGATTGATTTCCACACCTTGGTGTTCTTTCAAGTGACGAGCCAATTTACGTTTGTTGTGAGCTTTGATGCTTTCCAATTTTTCTTTGACAGCTGCTTTGTCTTCATAAGACAAAAGTTTTTCAAGCTCATCTGCTTCATGGTGCCAACCTTCTCCAAGAATCTCATCCAAGTAGTGAGACAATCTTGGATTAGCATGCATGAGCCAACGACGGAAAGTGATACCATTTGTTTTGTTGTTGAATTTTTCTGGGTAAAGATCGTAGAAGGCTTTCAACTCAGAATTTTTCAAGATTTCAGTGTGAAGTGCTGCAACCCCGTTAACGCTGTATCCGTAGTGGATATCCATGTGGGCCATGTGAACACGTCCGCTCTCATCGATAATTTGAACAGCTGGATCTTTTACTTCTGCTTTCACGCGACGGTCCAATTCTTCGATGATTGGTACCAAGTGAGGAACCACTTCTTGCAAGAACTCAAGAGGCCATTTTTCAAGGGCTTCAGCAAGGATTGTGTGATTAGTGTAGGCAGTCATGCTACGAACGATTGAGATTGCTTCGTCAAGTTCGATACCACGAGCAGTCAAAAGACGGATCAACTCAGGAATAACCATTGATGGGTGAGTGTCGTTGATTTGGACAACTGCGTAGTCAGCAAGGTCATGCAAGTTGCTTCCTTTTTCGATTGCTTCTTCGATGATCAATTGCGCACCGTTTGAAACCATGAAGTATTGTTGGAAGATACGGAGCAATTCACCTTGACGGTCACTATCATCTGGGTAAAGGAAGAGAGTCAGGTTGTGAGCGATGTCTGTTTTATCAAAGTTGATACCGTCTTGGATGATAGAAGAATCAACTGAATCCAAGTCAAACAAACGCAAACGGTTCTTAGTTTCTGTCTTGTAACCAGGTACATCGATATCGTAAAGAGTTGAAGTCAATGTGAAGTGAGCAAATGGTACTTGGTAGCTACGGCTTGAGCGAACCAACCAGTTTTGCTCTGTCAACCATGCATTTGGAATTGTTTCTTGTTGGTTGTTTTTAAGAACTTGTTGGAATAGACCAAAGTGGTAGTTAAGACCAACACCGTCACCGTTCAAACCAAGAGTAGCAATTGAGTCGATAAAGCAGGCAGCCAAACGTCCCAAACCACCATTACCAAGAGATGGTTCCAATTCAACTTCTTCAACTTCGATCAAGTCTTTACCTGCAGCTGCAAGCTCTTTTTTAACATCGTCGTAAAGACCAAGGTTGATCAAGTTGTTTGACAAAAGTTTACCAATCAAGAACTCAGCTGAGATGTAGTAAACTTTTTTCTTACCAGTGTTAACTGGTTTTTTGCTGCTTGCAAGCTTGCTGTAGTTAAGAAGAGCAAGGTAAAGCTCTTCATTGCCACATTCTGCAATGGTTTTATTGTAACGATTTTGTACAAATTCTTGTAGTGATAACATGTTTAAGGTGTCTCCTGATATTGTATTATTTCTTTAAATCTACCAAATTTTCATTGATTCGGCGATAGATTGTTGTCAAGTCAAGCAAGCCTTCCTCGACAGCTGGTGTCAATTGATCTTCAGTCATACGCCAAGACCAGTTTCCACCAAGGGTAGATGGGAAGTTCATACGAGCTGCCTCATCCAATTCTAGCAAATCTTGCATAGTTGCAATTGCCATGAAGCTAACTGATGAAAAGACTGTACGAAGCATAGCATGTGGCACTGTTTCGTATTCTTTACGGTTCGTGTAGCGAGCCATGTATTCACGAGTCGCATCATCGATCTCGTTACGGTACCAACCAAGAACCGTATTGTTATCGTGTGTTCCTGTGTACATAACTGAGTTAGCAGGTGCCAAGTGTGGGCTATCGATGCTTTCGTCTTCTGGGTTGAAAGCAAATTGAAGAATCTTCATTCCTGGGAAGCCAGTACGTTCACGCAATTCGATAACTTCGTCTGTCATGAAACCAAGGTCTTCTGCGATGATGTTTAGCTCACCAAGTTCTTCCTTAACGGCTGCAAAGAGCTTGTAGCCAGGACCTTTGACCCATTCACCAGGTGCTGCTGTATCAGAACCAGCAGGGATTTCCCAGTAAGATTCGAAGCCACGGAAGTGGTCGATACGAACGATGTCGTAGATTTTGAAGCTTTCACGCAAGCGTTCAATCCACCATTTGTAACCATCTTTGTCCATTGCTTCCCAGTCATAGATTGGGTTACCCCAAAGCTGACCAGTTGCAGAGAACTCATCTGGTGGGCATCCTGCGATGCAAGTCGCCTTACCGTTGACATCTGTCTTGAAGAGATGTGGATTTGCCCACATATCGCTTGAATCTTCCGCTACGTAGATTGGCATGTCCCCAACGATTTCGATGTGGTTGTCGTTAGCGTAAGCTTTCAATTTCAACCATTGTTGGAAGAAGAAGTATTGAGTCACACGGTGGTAAACCAACTTGTCTGCCAATTGCTCACGGTAGCTTTCAAGTGCTGAAGCTTTACGAACGCGAGCATCTGCATCTGGCCATTCTGTCCAAGCAAGATTGTCAAAATGCTCTTTAATAGCCATATACTCTGCAAAGAGTTCAAGCCATGATTGGTTGTCTTGAACAAATTTCTCAAAATCTTTAACATCTCCTACTTCCAAGAAACGTTTTACCGCTTTTTCTAAAAGAGGACGACGTGCATAGTAGATTTTCGCATAATCAACTTCAGACGCATCGCTACCAAAGTCAACCCCTTCAAGGTCACTTGCTTGCAACAAACCTTGTTCCACCAAGATATCTAAATCGATAAAATGAGTGTTCCCTGCGAAGGCTGAGAAAGATTGGTAAGGAGAGTCTCCGTAACTAGTTGTTCCTAGTGGAAGGATTTGCCAGTAACGTTGTTTTGTGCGAACCAAAAAATCAACGAAGTCGTAAGCACTTTTACCAAATGATCCGATTCCGTATGCTCCTGGAAGAGAAGAAATGTGCATCAACACACCACTTTGACGTTTTTTCATAATAAGCACCTCATGTGTTTATAGTTAGATATTACATTTTTACGAACGCAAACGTTTGCGCTATGATTAGTATATCTCATTTTCTTGATAAATGCAAGCGGTTTTAAATAACTTTTTTGATTATTTTTTAAAAATTTTTTCTTCTTACTCGTATATATATCCTTTCAGGAAACAAACAAAATAGGAATAAGGGTTTCACTTATCTTACTTAAGCAAAAATAAAGTGAGAATTCTCTCTACTTTCCATTTGTAAATTAGGCAATCGTTTTCTCAACTTTTTTAAATTTGAAACAAAACCGATTTTTAAGATTTTCTACTATTTATATGACGATTAAGCGTTTACCATTTTCTACAATTTTTTTATTTTTTTTATAAAAAACACTTGCAACCGCTTTCTGATTGTGTTATACTAGTCCCATAAAGGAAAACGTTTGCGTTTCCTCATTATAAAATTTGTTATTCTTTAGGAGGAATACACTATGTCATCTAAATTCATGAAGAGCGCTACTGTGCTTGGAACTGTTACACTTGCTAGCTTACTTTTGGTAGCTTGTGGAAGCAAACCTGCTGAAAAAGCTGCTGATACTGGTTCATCTGAAGCGAAAGAAATCACTCTTTACGTTGAGGACCAATACAAAGCTTATGCTGAAACAGTTGCTAAAGCTTATAAAGAACAATCAGGAACAACAGTTAACATCAAATCTGGTGACCAACTTGGTGGTCTTGACAAACTTTCTCTTGACAACCAATCTGGTCAAGCTGCTGACGTTATGATGGCTCCATACGACCGTGTAGGTAGCCTTGGTACTGACGGACAACTTTCAGAAGTTAAATTGAGCGACGGCGCTAAAACAGATGATAAAACTAAATCTCTTGTAACAGCTGCTGACGGTAAAGTTTACGGTGCTCCTGCCGTTATCGAGTCACTTGTTATGTACTACAACAAAGACTTGGTAAAAGAAGCTCCAAAAACATTTGCTGACTTGGAAAACCTTGCTAAAGATAGCAAATACGCATTCGCTGGAGAAGATGGAAAAACTTCTGCTTTCCTAGCTGACTGGACAAACTTCTACTATGCATATGGACTTCTTGCTGGTAACGGTGCTTACGTATTTGGACAAAACGGTAAAGACGCTAAAGATATCGGTCTTGCAAACGACGGTTCTATCGCAGGTATCAACTACGCTAAATCTTGGTATGAAAAATGGCCTAAAGGTATGCAAGATGGTACAGCTGCTGGAAACTTAATCCAAACTCAATTCCAAGAAGGTAAAACAGCTGCTATCATCGACGGACCTTGGAAAGCTCAAGCCTTTAAAGATGCTAAAGTAAACTACGGTGTTGCAACTATCCCAACTCTTCCAAACGGAAAAGACTACGCAGCATTCGGTGGTGGTAAAGCTTGGATCATCCCATCAAGCACTAAAAACCTTGAAGGCGCACAAAAATTTGTAGACTTCCTTGTTTCAACTGAACAACAAAAAGCCTTCTACGATAAGACTAACGAAATCCCAGCTAACACTGAAGCACGTTCATACGCTGAAGGTAAAAACGATGAGTTGACAACAGCTGTTATCAAACAGTTCAAAAACGCTCAACCAATGCCAAACATCTCTCAAATGTCTGCAGTTTGGGAACCAGCTGCTAACATGCTCTTTGACTCTGTAAGTGGTAAGAAAGATGCTAAAACAGCTGCTAACGATGCTGTAACATTGATCAAAGAAACAATCAAACAAAAATTTGGTGAATAAAAAAATTTGTTCAAGGGGGGTGGAATTCAAATCCCCCTTTGAATTTATCAATAGAAAACATATATAGTTTGGGTTTTAATTAGAAACCAGTATCCTATGAAAGGAGTTATTATGGAAAAGCAACAACCTAGTAAAGCAGCCCTGCTGTCTATCATTCCTGGGTTAGGACAGATTTACAATAAGCAAAAAGCCAAAGGTTTTATCTTCCTTGGTGTAACCCTTGTCTTCGTCCTTTATTTCCTAGCACTTGCAGCCCCTGAATTGAGCAATCTCATTACTCTTGGTGACAAACCAGGTCGTGATAATTCCCTCTTCATGCTGATTCGCGGTGCCTTCCATTTAATCTTTGTAGTCGTTTATGTGCTCTTTTATTTCGCAAATATCAAAGATGCACATACAATCGCAAAACGCATTAACAATGGTATTCCAGTTCCACGTAGCCTCAAAGATATGATCAAAGGAATCTATGAAAATGGTTTCCCTTACCTCTTGATCATTCCATCTTATGTTGCCATGACTTTCGCGATTATCTTCCCAGTTATCGTAACCTTGATGATCGCCTTTACTAACTATGACTTCCAACACTTACCACCAAACAAATTGTTGGACTGGGTTGGTTTAACCAACTTTACGAACATCTGGAGTTTGAGTACCTTCCGTTCTGCCTTCGGTGCCGTTCTTTCTTGGACTATCATCTGGGCTTTGGCTGCCTCAACTTTACAAATCGTCATCGGTATCTTCACAGCTATCATTGCTAACCAACCATTTATCAAAGGAAAACGTATCTTTGGTGTTATTTTCCTTCTTCCTTGGGCTGTCCCAGCCTTCATCACTATCTTGACATTCTCAAACATGTTTAATGATAGTGTCGGTGCTATTAACACTCAAGTATTGCCAATCTTGGCTAAATTCCTTCCTTTCCTTGATGGTGCTCTTATTCCTTGGAAAACAGACCCAACTTGGACTAAGATTGCCTTGATTATGATGCAAGGTTGGCTTGGATTCCCATACATCTACGTTTTGACTTTGGGTATCTTGCAATCTATTCCTAACGACCTTTACGAAGCAGCTTATATTGACGGTGCCAATGCTTGGCAAAAATTCCGCAACATCACTTTCCCAATGATCTTGGCCGTTGCGGCACCTACTTTGATTAGCCAATACACCTTCAACTTTAACAACTTCTCTATCATGTACCTCTTCAACGCTGGAGGACCTGGTAGTGTCGGTGGTGGAGCTGGTTCAACCGATATCTTGATTTCATGGATTTACCGTTTGACAACAGGTACATCTCCTCAATACTCTATGGCGGCAGCTGTTACCTTGATTATCTCTATCATTGTCATCTCAATCTCTATGATCGCATTCAAGAAACTACACGCATTTGATATGGAGGACGTCTAAGATGAATAACTCAATCAAACTCAAACGTAGACTGACTCAAACCCTTACTTATCTTTACCTGATTGGTCTATCAATTGTGATTATCTATCCACTTTTGATCACTATCATGTCAGCCTTCAAGACTGGTAACGTAGTAGCCTTTAAACTAGACAGCAACGTCGACTTTAGTTTTGCTAACTTCCAAGGGCTCTTCTCTGAAACCTTGTACGGTACTTGGTACCTCAACACTTTGATTATCGCCTTGATTACCATGGCTGTCCAAACAAGTATCATCGTACTTGCTGGTTATGCCTACAGCCGTTACAACTTCTTGGCTCGTAAACAAAGTTTGGTCTTCTTCTTGATCATCCAAATGGTGCCAACTATGGCCGCTTTGACAGCCTTCTTCGTTATGGCGCTTATGTTGAATGCCCTTAACCACAGCTGGTTCCTCATCTTCCTCTACGTTGGTGGTGGTATCCCGATGAATGCTTGGCTCATGAAAGGCTACTTCGATACAGTGCCAATGTCTCTAGACGAATCTGCAAAACTAGACGGTGCAGGACACTTCCGCCGCTTCTGGCAAATTGTTCTTCCACTTGTTCGCCCAATGGTTGCCGTACAAGCCCTCTGGGCCTTCATGGGACCTTTTGGGGACTACATCCTCTCTAGTTTCTTGCTTCGTGAGAAAGAATACTTTACTGTTGCCGTAGGTCTCCAAACCTTCGTTAACAATGTGAAAAACATGAAGATCGCTTACTTCTCAGCAGGTGCTATCCTCATCGCCCTTCCAATCTGTATTCTCTTCTTCTTCCTACAAAAGAACTTTGTTTCAGGACTTACAAGTGGTGGCGACAAGGGGTAATATACCCCCGCCACCCTTTTTCATTTTGGAGCTTGTGACTATAAAAATATCCTTGTAGCAAGCAATTTGTCTCCTAGACTTGAAATAAAGCACATTTCTCTATATAATAATACTCATATAGAAAACACCTTTTAGAAAGATACAAATGCTTCCATATCCATTTTCTTATTTTTCAAGTATTTGGGGATTTCGTAAGCCCCTGTCCAAACGTTTCGGGCTCAACTGGTTTCAACTGCTCTTTACCAGTATCTTCCTTATCAGCTTGTCCATGGTACCCATTGCCATCCAAAACAGCTCCCAGAAAACTTATCCGCTAGAAACCTTTATCGATAATGTCTATGAACCTCTGACAGATGAGGTTGTTCAGAATCTCTCTGAACATGCTGCAATTGTTGATGGCAAATTAACATATACTGGAACAGCTAGTCAAGAGCCTTCTCTTGTGATCGGTCCAAGCAAAAGCAAGGAATTACCTAAAGGCTTGCAACTGCATTTCGATACGAATGAGCTTGTCATCAGCAAGGAAAGTAAAGAACTGACCCGCATCTCTTACCAAGCGATTGAGACTGAGAGTTTCAAAAGCAAGGACAGCTTGACCCAAGCAATTTCCAAAGACTGGTACCAGCAGAATCGTGTCTATATCAGTCTCTTCCTAGTTCTCGGTGCGAGCTTCCTCTTTGGTTTGAATTTCTTCATTGTCTCTCTAGGAGCTAGTCTTCTCCTTTATATCACTAAGAAATCACGCCTCTTTTCATTTAGAACCTTTAAAGAGTGCTACCATTTTATCTTGAACTGTTTAGGATTACCAACTCTGATTACGCTTATTTTGGGATTATTTGGCCAAAATATGACAACTCTCATCACTGTACAAAACATTCTTTTTGTTCTATATCTGGTCACTATCTTTTATAAAACGCATTTCCGTGATCCAGATTACCATAAATAGGAGATTTTTATGCCCGTTACGATTAAAGACGTGGCCAAGGCTGCTGGTGTTTCGCCTTCAACCGTAACCCGTGTTATTCAAAATAAATCAACCATTAGCGACGAAACGAAAAAACGCGTTCGCAAGGCTATGAAGGAACTCAATTACCACCCCAACCTCAACGCTCGTAGTTTGGTAAGCAGTTATACCCAAGTTATCGGCTTGGTCCTTCCCGACGACTCAGACGCCTTCTATCAAAATCCTTTCTTCCCATCTGTCCTCCGTGGTATTGCCCAAGTCGCTTCTGAAAACCACTATGCTATTCAGATTGCAACAGGGAAAGATGAAAAAGAGCGTCTTAAAGCTATTTCACAGATGGTTTACGGCAAACGTGTGGATGGTTTGATCTTCCTTTATGCCGAAGAGGAAGATCCCTTGGTCAAATTGGTAGCTGAAGAGCAGTTCCCCTTCCTCATTCTAGGAAAATCCATTTCACCCTTTATCCCTCTTGTCGATAATGACAATGTCCAAGCTGGTTTTGATGCAACCGAATATTTCATCAAAAAAGGATGTAAACGAATTGCCTTTATCGGAGGTGCTAAGAAACTTTTCGTTACACAAGACCGTCTAACTGGTTACGAATCTGCGCTCAAGCAATACCAACTGCCTATTGATGGAAATTTAACCTATTTTGCAACGGAGTTCCTAGAAGAAAAAGGGTATCAATTTAGCAAGCTCCTCTTTCAGCATGATCCACAAATCGATGCTATCATCACAACCGATAGTCTCCTAGCTGAAGGGGTCTGTGATTATATCACAAAGCACCAACTGGATGTCCCTGTTCTCAGCTTTGACTCGGTCAATCCCAAGCTCAACTTGGTAGCCTATGTCGATATCAATAGTTTAGAGCTTGGTCGTGTTTCCCTTGAAACTATTCTCCAGATTATTAATGATAATAAAAACAATAAGCAAATTTGTTACCGTCAGTTGATTGCCCACAAAATTATCGAAAAATAAAAACCAGCTCACGCTGGTTTTTTTAGTCATTATACTCAATGAAAATCAAAGAGCAAACTAGGAAGCTAGCCGCAGGTTGCTCAAAGCACAGCTTTGAGGTTGCAGATAAAGCTGACGCGGTTTGAAGAGATTTTCGAAGAGTATTAATTATCTGTTTCAACGAATCGTCCCAGAATATGAACATTCTCCGATACCGATACAAAGGCACTTGGATCGACTTGTTTCATAATGAGTTTAAATTCATTAAACTCTGCACGTGTAATGACAGTGATTAAAACTGCCTTTTTCTCGTGATTATAGGTTCCTTCTGCATCGTGGATCATAGTTGCTCCGCGGTGCAATTTTTTATGGATTTTTTCAATTACCTTGTCTGGATGATTGGTCACAATCATAGCCTGCATCCGTTTTTGCTTGGTAAAGACAGCGTCTGTTACACGGCTAGAGACAAAGATGGTAATCATAGAGTAGAGAGCGTATTTCCAACCAAAGGTCAAACCTGCTATCAGCATGATAGTCCCATTGACCAAGAAAGAAATACTACCGACATTCTTACCCGTTTTCTTGCGAATAGTCAGACTGACAATATCCGTCCCACCACTGGAGATGTTGTTTCGAAGAGCAAAACCAATCCCCAAGCCCATGACAACACCCCCAAAAAGGGCATTGATAATAGGATCCTCAGTCAAAGTCGCTACAGGCACAAACTGAATAAAGAAGGAACTCATGGACACCGTGATAAAGGTAAAAACCGTGAACTTATGCCCAATCTGATACCAAGCTAAAACCATCAAAGGAAAATTAATAGCGTAGAAAGCCAATGAAATTGGAATATGAAAACCAAACCAGTGATTACTCAAGGCAGAGATAATCTGTGCCAGACCTGTCGCACCACTCGAATACACATGTCCTGGTTGGAAAAAGAAATTGACCGCTACTGCTGATAAAAAACCATAGACCAGAGAGGCCGAAATCTTCTCATCATATTTTTCGCGAGAGATGCTTTGTAAGACACGTAAAATTTTTATCTGATGAGCAAAGCGGCGCAGATAATAGCGCCATCGCTTAATTCGTTTTGCTTGTTTCATCTTCTTCTACTTGTAAGCTAAGTTCCTCTAGTTGTTTGAGAGCTACTGTTGAAGGAGCTTGTGTCATTGGGTCACTTGCCTTGTTGTTCTTAGGAAAGGCAATGACTTCACGGATATTTTCTTCTCCTGCTAAAAGCATGACAAATCGGTCAAGCCCGATAGCCAAGCCACCGTGTGGTGGGAAACCATAGTCCATGGCTTCAAGAAGGAAGCCAAACTGGTCATTTGCTTCTTCAGATGAGAAACCAAGAGCCTTGAACATACGTTCTTGAAGATCTTTTTGGTTGATACGAAGGCTACCTCCACCAAGCTCATAACCGTTTAAGACGATATCGTAAGCAATGGCACGAACCTTAGCCAAATCACCTTCTAATTCGTGAGCTGTTTCTTCCTGTGGTAAAGTAAATGGATGGTGGGCGCTCATGTAGCGACCTTCTTCTTCAGACCATTCAAACATTGGCCAGTCAACCACCCAAAGGAAGTTGAATTTATCGTTATCAATCAAACCAAGCTCTTTGGCAATACGTCCACGAAGGGCACCGAGCGTTGCATTGGCCACTTCAAGCGTATCTGCCACAAAGAGAACCAAGTCCTTCTCTTCAAGAGCAAGCGCTGTTGTCAATTCTGCTTGGATGCCTGTCAAGAACTTGGCAACTGGTCCGTTTAATTCTCCATCAACAACCTTGACCCAAGCAAGACCTTTAGCACCGTACTGTTTGGCTACTTCCGTCATCTTGTCAATGTCTTTACGTGAGTAGTTATCTGCTGCGCCTTTGACTACAATTGCTTTTACAGCAGGTGCTTCTGAAAAGACTTTAAAGTCTACACCTTTAACCACTTCTGTCAAGTCCTGAAGCAACATGTCAAAACGAGTATCTGGCTTGTCAGAACCGTACAGAGCCATGGCATCATCGTATTTCATACGAGGGAATGGAAGCGTTACTTCGATTCCTTTTGTTTCTTTCATCACACGCGCAATCAATCCTTCTATGATGTCTTGGATTTCTTGCTCAGTAAGGAAAGACGTTTCCAAGTCGACCTGGGTAAACTCAGGTTGGCGGTCTCCACGCAAGTCCTCATCACGGAAACATTTGACGATTTGGTAATAACGATCAAAACCAGCATTCATCAAGAGCTGCTTAGTGATTTGTGGACTTTGAGGAAGAGCATAGAAATGCCCTTTATTAACACGAGATGGCACCAAATAGTCACGCGCCCCTTCTGGCGTTGACTTAGAAAGGAATGGTGTCTCCACATCGATAAACTCCAACTCATACAAGTAGTTGCGGATAGAGTGGGTTACCTTAGCACGAAGTTTCAGATTTTCCAACATCTCTGGACGACGAAGGTCAAGGTAACGGTAACGCAAACGTGTATCGTCATTAGCCTCAATCCCATCCTTAATCTCAAATGGGGTTGTCTTAGCTGTATTCAGCACTGTCAGAGCTGTCACGTTTAACTCAACTGCACCAGTTGGTAACTTATCATTGGCTTGCTCACGCGCAGCGACCTGACCAGTCACCTCGATAACAAATTCGCTACGAAGGCTTTCAGCTGTTGCCATGACCTCTGCAGAGACTTTTTCAGGGTTGATAACCAGCTGCATGATTCCTTCACGGTCACGAAGGTCGATAAAGATCAAACCACCAAGGTCACGACGACGGCCTACCCATCCTTTCAAGGTAATTTCTTGTCCGATGTGTTCCTCACGAACACGACCAGCATACATACTACGTTTCATTGTTTCTCTCCTCTTTTATTCTGTTACTATTTTACCATAAAAGCGCAGGCTCTTCATGAAAATCATCAGAAAAGTTTGCCTGACTTTAAAAATCAGGTAAAGTCCATAAAAATTAGCACCAATAAAAAATCCGATGAACACTTCACCGGACTCTTTTATTTTGAATTGTTGCCTGCTTTGCGCTTTTCAGCAATTTCGGCTGCCTTTCTCGGCAAGACAATTTCCGTTATGTAAGCTGTCCCAAAGCGCAAGACACCTGCAATAGGGGCAAAGACAACTGCTAGATGACTATAGAAGAAATCGCCCTTAAAGGCATAAGCTAGCGCTCCAATGATGAAAAATAGAACGACTGCTTGAATCACTGCTAATAAAATTACTCGTTTCATGTGACCTCCTGACTCTATTATAGCATGAGAATCATCAAAAAGCCGACTAAATTATTCAAAGCGTGGAGAGAAATACTGTAGACCAGACCTTTTCTGCTAATATAAGCCAAGCCCAAACTAAAACCAAGGCTAAAATAGACAAAAAATTGTTGCACATCACCTGGGAAATGAAATAAGGCAAACAGAAGACTGGATACCAGAAGAAAAATCAGAGTTTGTTTACTACTGTCCTGCTTAGGAAAGAGGTAGCGTGCTAACATCCCTCTAAAGATAAGTTCTTCCGTCAAAGGAGCAAAAATAACGACCGCAAAGAATGAGAAAAGTGGTTGAGACAAGGTCAAGTCTGTCGCTATTTGCTGATTTACTGAAGGATCATTTGGCAAGAAAAACTGGACAACCAGAGATAAGAACCAAACCAAGGCAGGAAGCCAAATAAATCGGTTGAAGCCACTCTTCTCAATACGAACAGGAGCTTTCTGATACCATTTGTAAATGCCGTACACATAAACTCCAGCCAAGGCCACATAGAGCAAGGTCACAGCATAGGGTGAAGCGCCTAAGGCAAGCGACGTAGTCGCGAGCACCTGAATGAAGCCATAGATGAATAAAAAGGATAGAATGGCTAGAAGAAACCAGCCAAGGTTTTTAAGTAGTTTCATAAAGTTCTCCTATTTGAAATAACGTTTTACCATAGGTAACTGCATCACATTGATATAAACATGGATTGCTCCTACAAGCAAGAAAGCTAGTAACTGAATCTCTCCTGTCAAGAAAGAAATGATAAAAAGAAAAATATATAAGGCTGGTAAGACATACTGATTTAATTGGAATAAAATCCGAAAACTCTGTTCCAAATTAGCCTTGCGCTCCCCTTCATCGTAAGAATCGAAATAGTCCAAGACATCCTTTGGCGTAGAGAAAAATGCCAAATCAAACTGACGAACAATCGCAATGGTCTTAAAAAGATATTTTTGAACATTGAAAACCAACACTAATAGCAAAAAAGAAAGAGATAAGGTTAGAAAGCTTCCATTTAGTATAATCACTTCACTTCCTGCAATGAAGAGAGCCAATAAAATTGCTACGTTTGCAATATTAAAAGCAATGGTTCCAAACTCAAGATTACGATACATTTGCACATAATAGGTTTCATTCAGATCATCATCCATTTCCTCTTGATACAAGGAGTGAAATTTTCTGCTTTTCTTTAAGAAATTGAACGTCAAAAGAATGCTAATGAAACCTATCAGTAAACAAATAGCTGATAGCCATGGTATCAAGACTTTTACTTCTAACATAATTCCGTGGGATTCGGCACGTGCTTTAAACATCCCTACAAACATGCCCAAGAAAGCTCCCAAGACAACAGACATTAAAAATAACAATCCATGCTTCTTTTTCATATTCATTCTCCTTATTCACTTGCTAAATTTTTGGATTTCTTTTCAATCCAGTCGATTACTGGTATGAGGGCAAAATAGGCCCAAATAAATTGGTCACTGTAATAGAGATCAAACCATCCTAGATTTGCTCCAATTAGTAGACACACGCTGACTAATAGAGCTATAGCAACTACATAATAGATCACTTTATACTTGTTCATCACTCATCCTCCTCTAAGCGAAATACCGATTCGACTGTTTCGTTGAAAATTTGAGATATTTTCAGGGCAATGATAATGGACGGGGTGTATTCGTCCCGTTCTAGTAGGCTAATGGTCTGCCTGGAAACTCCTGCCAGTTTGGCTAGGTCGGTTTGATTGAGACCATCGCGAGCTCGAAGCTCTTTTAGACGATTTTTTAGTTGCATGTTACACACCTACTTTCCGTCAAATTCAACAGTTTGGATATCCTCAATGCGTTGTAGTTTGAATTTTTCTTTTCCTTTTTTATCAACACGACGTAGCTTGACCCATTCCTCATCAACATCCACAACTTCCCAGTTATCTGTTCCAAAAACTTGTCCAACGATTGTCGGTGTTTTCCCAATCAATTCTTTTAAAATTCTTGACATTTCTTTATTTCCTTTCTGTTTTTGCTCAATTCTTTTGATTTTATTCTCTAGTTTCTTGACCTTTTGGGAATGGTAGATATAATACATAATCACAAGAGGTACAAATCCTAATGCCCACATAATCGTTCCTTGCTCCTTTTCTCTTAACTTGCTTACATTGTAACACATCTTTTTCTTTTTGACAATCATATTTGTCAAAAAGTCTATGATTTTTGTCATTTTGCAAAAGAAAAAGGTCAGGAGTAAGTTCCTGACCAGTTTATCTATCATTAAAAGCCTAATTTTTCAAAGATTTCTGAGAAGTTTTGGCTCATTGCCTCAAGTGACACTTGAACTTCTTCTCGAGTTTGGTTGTTCTTAACTGTCACTTGTCCGCTTTCGACTTCACTCTCTCCTAAGGTGATGAGGGTCTTAGCCGCAAAGACATCGGCTGACTTGAACTGAGCTTTGAGCTTACGATTGAGGTAATCACGCTCTGCTTTGAATCCTTGTTGGCGAAGGGCTTGCACCAACTCCAAGGCCTTGACATTTGCTCCATCTCCCAAGACTGCGATATAGACATCTAGGGTGTTTTCGATAGGGAGAGACACACCTTGCTTTTCAAGAATGAGAAGCAGACGCTCTGCACCAAGTCCAAAACCAAATCCAGCAGTTTCAGGGCCACCAAAGTAAGCAACCAAGCCATCGTAACGACCACCCGCACAGACTGTCAAGTCATTGCCCTCAATCTCAGTGATAAACTCGAAAATCGTGTGGTTGTAGTAGTCCAGACCACGCACCATATTGGTATCGATGATATAGTCTACTCCAAGATTTTCCAACATCTGACGCACAGCATCAAAATGAGCTTGACTTTCTTCATCAAGGAAGTCCAAGATAGAAGGCGCATTCTCTACTGCTACCTTGTCTTCTTTTTCCTTAGAGTCCAAGACACGGAGAGGATTTTCCTCCAAGCGACGTTGGCTATCCTTAGACAAGGTTTCCTTGAGCGGTGTCAAATAGTCAATCAAGGCTTGACGGTAAGCCGCACGGCTCTCAGGATTTCCAAGAGTGTTGAGGTGCAACTTTACACCTTGGATACCAATTTCTTTCAAGAAATGAGCTGCCATAGCGATGGTTTCCACATCGGTAGCTGGATTGCTAGAGCCAAAACACTCAACACCAATCTGGTGGAACTGGCGTAAACGCCCTGCCTGTGGACGCTCATAACGGAACATAGGTCCCATGTAGTAGAACTTGCTTGGCTTTTGCACTTCTGGAGCGAAAAGTTTATTTTCCACATAGGAACGGACAACGGGCGCAGTTCCTTCTGGACGGAGGGTAATATGGCGGTCACCCTTGTCATAAAAATCGTACATTTCCTTTGTTACGATATCCGTCGTATCTCCGACAGAGCGACTGATGACCTCGTAATGCTCGAAAATAGGCGTGCGCACTTCTGCATAGTTATAGCGCTTGAAAATCTCACGGGCAAAGCCCTCAACGTACTGCCACTTGGCAGATTCAGCAGGTAAAATATCCTGCGTTCCTTTTGGTTTTTGTAATTTCATAGGGAATCCTCTTTAAACTTAATAGTCTTATTTTACCATAAATAGAAGGATTAAAACAGTAAGAAAAAAATCAGGATTTAGATATCATTTTTGAGATTAAGACCTGTCAAAAGAATAGCCAGCAAGGAAAAACCAACAAATAGCATCCAAGTCAACTGTATATTCCATACGGCTATAAGTGAAAAACAAGCTGTTCCCACAGGTACGGATAAGGTAAACAATAAACCTAAAAAATTACTGGTACGAGCTAGAACCTCTGGAGCTAGATTTTTCATGAGCATGGCACTAATCTTTGGTGAAACTTTGCCAGACACATACAGAGTTAAAAAGAGAAATAGCAAACCAAGCACGACTTGATTGAATACGTTAGCCAAACCAATTAGAGTGAGCCCTACGGTAGCCCACATCATCAATCTAGGCAAGGACTGCTTCCCAAAATAATCATTGCCCGTAAGGCTACTAATGATGATTGCTAACAAAGCACAGAATTGACTGATAAATAATGCCTCTGTATAAGAAAAATTCAAGAGAGAATGGCTCAAAAAGAAGATATTGTAGATGCCTCCTAAGGAACCACCCAAGGCATTGATAAGTAAGACAGCAAAGATCATGAATCCAAAGTTTTTCTGTCCACCTTTAAGAAAAACGAGACGTAAATTTCGGTAAATTGTTAGGAACTGATCTTTGATAGAAAGCTTCTCATTTTTCAGTGATTCACCATCAGCAGATGAAATTGACAGGCTCAATTTGCTTTTTCCTAAAAAGAGAACAGAAGCTGATACGAGGAAAAAACAGGCATTGATTCCCGCAACGAGAGAAAAATTGTTGACCGATAGACCTAAGAGCCAGACTCCAAAAGCTTGACCACCAATAGCTGAAATATAGGTGATGAACTGGGAAAAAGAGTAAGCCTCCATCAAATCATCTTCAGCTACTTTTTCCTTAATAAGAGGCATGCGCAAACCACCAGCAAAATCACTGATAACATCACTAATGACATTGATTAAACACAGGCTAGAAAAGGCAAAGAGACTAGCTTGCTGGACAACTAGGGCTGCTAGAAAAAATAAAACCGCCTGAAAGAAACCGCTATAGACCATCCATTTGACCTTGTCCCTCGTGTAATCTGCCCGAATCCCTACAAAAACTGTAAAGAGAGTCGGAAGAATCATGACAATATTCGCCATAGCAACAGCAAAGGAGGCCTGTGGCAAGGTCGATGCATAGACGATAAATACCAGGTTAAAAATTGAAGCACCAAAAGCATTGAAGAAGCGTGACAAAGTCAAGAGACGATAAGCTTGATTTCTGAACAATAGTTTCATAGGTAATCTCCCTTCTTGTTCGAAGTTTTATGTGAAGTATGACTATAGTATAGCACTTGGAAATTCTAGAGGAAAAACTTTTGAATATATGCAACAAACAAAATGAGCAAAAAGAAACGATAGAATCTCTCCAGTGACATGAGAGGGGTCAATAGTTCTATCGCTTAAAATTTTAAATTATTTCCTTGGTTTGCAGATATTCAAGAATCGGTCGTATTTCTATAGTAATCGGCAGATTTATTACAGCCAAGCATCTCAAAAATACGGACAGCATCTTCCATCTTTTTCTGGCCTTGCTTAACTCTACCTTGCTTGCTATCAAGGAGACCCTCTGCCCACAAATAGACAGTTCGGAAATAGGTTTCATTTTCATTGTAGAAATGCTCTTCGATAACACGTTTAAAATAATAGGCATTGGTAAATTCTTCACACTCAATGCTGGCTAAAAAGCCATTCAATAGTATCGTATGAAAAAGGTTTCGATTGCCAGACATTTCCATTAGAAAATCAGATTTACGTACCATCTCTCTAACATACCTTGTGAAAAGAGAAACAGATAAAAATGGTGAACTGACTGAAAATAAATTGAGTTCATAGATTCCCCAAATCTCGGTAGAAAACAAATAATCATGAAGGACTTTCCCTTCCTCTGCTGTTAACTCTACCCTTTCATCCATGCTCTTCATATAAGATTTGATAAGAATGGCATTTAGAATATGTTTCTGTTTGTTTTGAGAACGGGCATGCTTTTGATACTCCTTGCGATACAAGTCTTCAAGAGGTGCTATATTCTTTGGATCCAAGACATCTATGATTTCTTTTCTCAGCTTTGAATCTGTATCATACTGGAACCCTCTCGCCAGAAAAAGGATTTCCTCCACACTGGCAGATATATTTCCCAGAGCAAATAGAAACTTTTCCACCGAAAGTTCACTCTGACCAGTTTCAAAGCGGGATAACATGGACGGCGAAAATTGTCCCCCAGTTGCTTGTCTCAGCGAGATATGTCTTGACTCTCGTAGTTGTCTAAAGACTTTTCCAATCTGCTCCATAAACTTCCCCTTGATTCCCTGTTTTCTTTATATTATCATATTTTTTCAGAAAAATCATCAAAAACTTGCCAAATTGTCAGAATTATGAGAAAATAGAGGATATTTATCACGTGGAGGGACTGTAATGAGAGAGGATATCAAAATCAATGACCGCGCTTTGGCCTTACAAGACCAAATTATCGAAAAACTAGAGAAGATTTTTGACACAGATGTGGAATTGGATGTTTACAATCTAGGGTTGATTTATGAAATCAATCTGGACGAAACAGGCCTCTGCAAGATTGTCATGACCTTCACCGATACTGCCTGCGATTGCGCCGAAAGCCTGCCTATCGAAATCGTGGCAGGTCTCAAACAAATCGAGGGGATTGAAGATGTCAAGGTTGAAGTTACCTGGTCGCCTGCCTGGAAGATTACACGAATCAGTCGCTACGGCCGCATTGCCCTTGGACTGCCACCTCGTTAAGCAGGCAAATCACTTTTGAAGATGAAAAAAAGCAAGCCGAAGATGGCTTGCTTTTTGAGTTTATTTTTTACCTGACTTGTCCATATTCCAGAAGTCTGTCACGGCTCCGCGTGAAGCAGATGATACGATGTGGGCATATTTACCGAGGACACCACGACTGTAAAGTGGTGGCAAGGTTGTTTCTGCCTTGCGTTTTTCAAGTTCTTCTTCGGATACGGCCATAGAAATTTCTTTAGTATCTTGGTCAACCGTAACGATATCGCCTGTACGAAGGTAGGCAATCGGTCCACCATCCTGAGCTTCAGGAGCAATATGTCCGACAACAAGACCATAAGTACCACCAGAGAAACGGCCATCCGTCAAGAGGGCAACCTTGTCTCCTTGACCTTTACCAACGATCATTGAAGAAAGTGACAGCATCTCAGGCATACCAGGACCACCCTTAGGCCCAACGAAACGAACAACGACTACATCGCCATCAACGATTTCATCTGTCAGAACAGCCTGAATAGCATCTTCTTCTGAGTCAAAGACCTTAGCTGGCCCAACGTGACGACGTACTTTAACACCTGATACTTTAGCAACCGCACCATCAGGGGCAAGGTTCCCGTTCAAGATGATAAGCGGACCGTCTGCACGTTTTGGATTTTCAAGTGGCATAATGACTTTTTGACCTGGTGTGAGGTCTGCAAAATCAGCCAAATTCTCAGCAACTGTCTTACCAGTACATGTGATGCGGTCTCCATGAAGGAAGCCATTCGCCAAGAGATATTTCATAACCGCAGGGACACCACCGACTTCGTAGAGATCTTGGAAGACATACTGACCAGAAGGTTTCAAGTCGGCCAAGTGAGGCACACGTTCTTGGATCGTATTGAAGTCCTCAAGTGACAAGTCAACATTTGCGGCATGGGCAATGGCAAGCAAGTGAAGAGTGGCATTTGTAGAACCACCAAGAGCCATAGTTACAGTGATAGCATCTTCAAAGGCTTCACGAGTCAAGATGTCTGATGGTTTGAGACCAAGCTCCAGCATCTTAACAACAGCTCGTCCTGCCGCTTCGATATCTTCTTTCTTATCAGCTGATTCAGCTGGGTGAGAGGATGAACCTGGCAAACTCATACCGAGAACTTCAATAGCAGTCGCCATGGTATTAGCAGTGTACATACCACCACAGCCACCAGGGCCAGGGCAGGCATTACATTCGAGACGCTTCACATCCTCAGCTGTCATATCACCATGGTTCCATTTTCCGATACCCTCAAAAACAGAAACCAAGTCGATGTCTTTGCCATCAAGATTTCCCGGTGCAATGGTTCCACCATAGGCGAAAATAGCTGGGATATCCATATTGGCAATGGCAATCATAGAACCAGGCATGTTCTTGTCACAGCCACCGATAGCGACAAAGGCATCCACGTTGTGACCACCCATAGCTGCCTCGATAGAGTCCGCGATGATATCACGAGATGTCAAAGAGAAACGCATACCAGGCGTTCCCATGGCAATTCCGTCCGCTACCGTGATAGTCCCAAACTGCACAGGCCAAGCACCTGCAGATTTGACACCTTCTTTGGCTAATTTCCCAAAATCATGCAAGTGAATGTTACATGGTGTATTTTCCGCCCAAGTCGAAATCACTCCCACAATCGGTGTTTCAAAGTCCTTATCTGTCATACCAGTCGCACGAAGCATGGCACGGTTTGGTGATTTTACCATGCTGTCATAAATGCTACTGCGGTGACGTTTATCTAATTCAGTCATTTGTTCCCTCCCATTTCAGTTTTTACTATTATAGCACATTTTAAAAGCAATGAACAGAAGAAAATTCTTGAATTTTCAGAAAATTTCGATTAATTTGGTTAAATGGCTTCTATTTTTTTCATCTTTTTTTGTCAAGTAACTTTACTTTACAAAAAAAATGTGTTATTCTAATATGGTTGATGAAAATCAGTAGATTGAATCGAATATAAATACCTAAAGGAGAAATCAAAATGGCAGTACCTGCACGTCGCACTTCAAAAGCGAAGAAAAACAAACGTCGTACACACTACAAAGTAACAGCTCCATCTGTAAACTTTGACGAAACTACTGGAGATTACTCACGTTCTCACCGTGTATCACTTAAAGGATACTACAAAGGACGTAAAATCGCTAAAGCTGCATCAGCTGAATAATAGAAGGGAGATACCATGCGCGTAAATATTACACTTGAACACAAAGAATCTGGTGAACGCTTGTACCTTACTTCTAAAAACAAACGTAACACTCCAGACCGTCTTCAATTGAAGAAATACTCACCAAAACTTCGCAAACACGTTGTGTTTACAGAAGTTAAGTAAGCATTCAATACGAATCAATACAGAAGAAAAACGCTGATTTTGAACTGCACCCCAAAAGT
>NZ_VMNE01000022.1:0-95608 GCF_013277565.1 Streptococcus sp. k-90
TCGATCCCGTTAACTCCCATAGGTCCCGTAGTGTAGCGGTTATCACGTCGCCCTGTCACGGCGAAGATCGCGGGTTCGATTCCCGTCGGGACCGTTTAAGATAACGAAAGTTATTTTAGACTCGTTAGCTCAGTTGGTAGAGCAATTGACTTTTAATCAATGGGTCACTGGTTCGAGCCCAGTACGGGTCATATATGCGGGTTTGGCGGAATTGGCAGACGCACCAGATTTAGGATCTGGCGCTTAACGGCGTGGGGGTTCAAGTCCCTTAACCCGCATTAAGATATAATAAATGAGCCGGCTTAGCTCAGTTGGTAGAGCATCTGATTTGTAATCAGAGGGTCGCGTGTTCAAGTCATGTAGCCGGCATTTTTAGATAGAAGAAAATAGTGCGAACGTAGTTCAGTGGTAGAACACCACCTTGCCAAGGTGGGGGTCGCGGGTTCGAATCCCGTCGTTCGCTTAGAGAGGCCGGGGTGGCGGAACTGGCAGACGCACAGGACTTAAAATCCTGCGATTGGTAACGATCGTACCGGTTCGATTCCGGTCCTCGGCATAATATAATGAGCACCCTTAGCTCAACTGGATAGAGTACCTGACTACGAATCAGGCGGTTAGAGGTTCGACTCCTCTAGGGTGCATTTTTATATTTAACTCGGGAAGTAGCTCAGCTTGGTAGAGTACTTGGTTTGGGACCAAGGTGTCGCAGGTTCGAATCCTGTCTTCCCGATTCATTATAGAGATACCTATGTGTATCTTTTTTATTTTTAAAATTAAGAGAGAATCATTTTGGTTTTCTCTTTTTTGAATTTCAGTAATTCATTCTATAGTCATTTAGTTTTAAAAAAGCGTTTCAAACATTCAAAAAGATTTGGAACTTCCCTTGATAAATCCGTCACTTTCTTTTTCAAGAAACCTCAAGCTTGCTCAATAGGATTCAAATCTGGTGAATAAGGTGGTAGAGGTAAGAAAAATTCTTATCTTGAATGCAAAGCTCATCCAAAATGTTCTTAGGATGAAAACTAGCATTGTCCATGACAATGACATGAGGGCTCTTCAAAACAGGTAGAAGTTGCGTTTTGAACCACTCCACAAAGAAATTACTCGTCATACTTTCCTTGTAAATCATAGAAGCTATAAACTCTCCGTCTACTTGTCCTGCAACAATTGAAGTCCGCTAATCTTTTCATAGACTTTCTCCCCTCTAGGAGCCCGTGCATAAGGACGATAGAGGTAGCGGTCGACTCCTGTTTCATCAATATATACGACTGGTAAATCTTTTAGGTTATCCAAAATATCAAGAAACTCAGCGACTTTCTCTGGATTTTTTTCCTTAAAGCTAATCGTTATTTTTTAAAGTGACATGAATCTGCTTTAAAGCTGCCCATACTGAAGGAACAACACAATCAAAATGTGCCACAATTTCCCGTAAAAAAGTGTCTGGATGAGCCTCTACAAAGGCTTTCAATTCCTCTAAAGGAATCTTCCGCTTTTTGACGACTCGCTTTCTCCGCTCTAAGTGTCCTTGTTCGCGTCTTTCTTTTCCCACGTGAAGAGAGTTCTGACGCCAACATCAAAAACTTTAGTTGCTTCGACATGGCTGTATCCCTCTTTGATGTAATCTAATGCTCCTTGTTTAAAATCTGTACTATATGCAGAGTTTTATTGTAATATGCTTATTTAAAACTAAGAAACTATAAATGAGTATTAGTTTATATTATAGTTTAAATTTGCTATCACTTTGAAGGAAATAACTATAGATTCTTTTCCACCTCATGTTTTATTGTATAGTGTATTTTGCTTGCTTTGAACAGAATCTTTTATGACATTTGTCATATTTTCTAGTGACAGAAGCATCTAACTCTGCTAACTTCAAAAGACTATAATTGAAGTATGAAATGGAGGAATAAAAAAATGAAAGATAAAGTAATTGTCGCAATGAGTTTAGTAACAGCAGGAGTCATGACTTATCTAATGTTCTCAGGATTGGACGAAGGATTCTATCATTTTCCTTGGGAGCTATTTGCAGGATTTGGAATGATGTCCTGGCTTATCCGAGAAGGTTTGAAATTAGTCTCAGATGTGAAAAAGGAGTTTGAAAAATGAAAAAAGCGTTTCTCTATCTTTTTATTGGACTATCACTAGTGGTATGGTTGGTAGAAATGTTTACAGGTTGGTTTGATCAAGCCTTCCTTCACCAATTCATCCGTGGTGCCTGGGGACTAGGATTTATGATTTTTATCGCCTTTCCGGTGGGAAAGGAGTGGCTGAAAGGAGAATATCATGAACATGATTAAGGTAGAAAGCCTAAATAAAAGCATCAAGAGCAAGGCTATATTGAAAGGTATTTCCTTTGAAGTGGCAGAAGGTGAATGCGTCGCCTTGATTGGGCCCAATGGTGCTGGAAAGACCACACTCTTGGACTGTTTGCTTGGAGATAAACTGGTCACAAGTGGTCAAGTATCCATCCAAGGCTTGCCAGTGACGAGTTCTCAGTTAGACTATATTAGAGGCTACCTGCCTCAAGAAAATGTCATCGTTCAGAAATTAAAGGTCAAAGAGTTGATTTCTTTCTTTCAAAGTATTTATCCAAATCCCTTGAATAATCAGGAGATTGATCAACTATTGCAGTTTGACAAGCAACAGAAAGAGCAATTTGCAGAAAAATTGTCAGGTGGGCAAAAGCGTCTCTTCTCTTTTGTCTTGACCTTGATTGGCCGACCAAAGCTAGTCTTTTTAGATGAGCCGACTGCTGCCATGGATACTTCAACCCGTCAACGCTTTTGGGAAATTGTTCAGGAGCTAAAAGCTAAGGGAGTTACCATTCTCTATTCGTCCCATTACATCGAAGAGGTAGAACATACAGCTGACCGGATTTTGGTTTTAAATAAGGGAGAGTTGATTCGTGATACGACGCCTCTAGCTATGCGTAGTGAGGAGATTGAAAAGCATTTTATCCTTCCTCTAGCATACAAGGAAATTGTTGAGCAGTCTAACTTGGTTGAAAACTGGGTACAAAAACAAGATGCTCTGCAAGTAGTCACACGAGAGGCAAATGCTTTTTGGCAACTGTTAGTTCAAGCAGGATGTAGCATACAAGAAATCGAAGTTAATAACCGTAGTTTGCTAGATACAATCTTTGAAGAAACACAGAAGGGAGATGACTAAGATGAAACGATGGATCGCATTAAATAAAATAGAATTTCTATTGACCAAACGGCAACTAGTCTATTATTTATTATCAGTAGGGATGCCGACAGCCTTCTATTTATTCTTTTCAGGCATGTACCAGGAAACACCAGGTGGACCGGCTAATTTTATGCGCGACTACCTCATCTCCATGACAGCCTTTTCCATGATGTCAACAGCTATCTTTTCATTCCCAGTTGTTTTACATACCGACAAGATCAACAATTGGCAGAAAATAATACGTCATAGCCCTGTAAATATGGTAGAATATTATCTATCAAAGATAACAAGTATGATGGTTGATTATTTGGTCTCAATTCTGGTTGTTTTCTCAGTTGGGCATTTTGTAAGAGGTGTGGATATGTCTCTTGGAAACTGGATTGGGGCTGCGTTCTTGCTGATAGTAGGAAGTGTTGCCTTTGTAGCACTTGGCTTAACCCTGACTCTCTTGCCGTCCAGTCAGCTGATGTCTGTCGTGGGCAATCTTCTTTACTTTGGCTTGGCTGTTTTAGGCGGACTCTGGATGCCCGTCTCTTTATTTCCAGACTGGATGCAAGCAATCGGGAAGCGCCTACCAAGCTATCAGTTGATGGAATTGATCAAGACCTTCTTAAATGAGGGTGGCATCAATTTATCAGCCACAGTTTATCTACTTGTTTTTTCAGCAGTTTTGTTTGGTTTGACCATTTACCTTCAAGGTCATAAGGAGAATGCTTAATGCTTGAAAGACTGAAAAGCATACATTATATGTTCTGGGTCAGTTTAATTTTTATGATTTTCCCCATCCTGCCTGTAGTGACTGGGTGGCTTTCTGCCTGGCATTTATTGATTGATATTCTATTTGTAGTTGCGTATTTGGGTATTTTAACAACTAAGAGCCAGCGCCTATCTTGGCTTTTCTGGGGGATCATGCTGACTTATGTAGTTGGGAATACTGCCTTTGTTAATGTTAATTATATCTGGTTTTTCTTTTTCCTATCCAATCTCTTAAGTTATCATTTCAGCTTAGGTGGTTTAAAGTCTTTACATGTCTGGACTTTTCTTCTTGCTCAAGTCCTTGTTGTGGGCCAACTTTTGATTTTTCAGAGAATCGAAGTTGAGTTTCTATTCTATCTACTTGTAATTCTTGCTTTTGTCGATTTAATGACTTTTGGTTTGGTTCGGATTCGTATTGTAGAGGATTTGAAAGAAGCTCAGGCTAAGCAAAATGCCCAGATAAATCTATTGCTTGCTGAAAATGAACGTAGTCGTATCGGTCAGGACTTGCATGATAGTCTGGGACATACCTTTGCTATGCTGAGTGTCAAGACAGATTTAGCCTTGCAGTTATTTCAGATGGAGGCTTATCCACAGGTGGAAAAGGAATTAAAAGAAATTCACCAGCTCAGCAAGGATTCCATGAATGAAGTGCGAACCATTGTGGAAAATCTTAAGTCTAGAACTTTGACATCAGAACTAGAGACTGTGAAAAAGATGTTAGAAATTGCTGGAATTGAGGTGGAAACGGATAACCAACTAGATACTGCTAGCCTAACTCAGGAATTGGAGTCAACGGCTTCCATGATTTTGCTTGAATTAGTGACCAATATCATCAAACATGCTAAAGCGTCTAAAGTCTACTTGAAATTAGAACGGACAGAGAAAGAACTCGTTCTAATAGTGAGAGATGATGGCTGTGGCTTTACTTCTATAAAGGGAGATGACCTCCATACAGTTCAAGATCGTGTTCTTCCATTTTCGGGAGAAGTAAAGGTAATTAGTCAGAAACAACCGACAGAAGTTCAGGTTCGACTACCTTATAAGGAGAGAAAGTAGATGAAAGTATTAGTCGCAGAAGATCAAAGTATGTTGCGAGATGCCATGTGCCAGTTGCTGGCCTTTCAAGCAGATGTAGAGTCTGTCTTACAAGCCAAGAATGGGCAAGAAGCAATCCAACTCTTAGAAAAAGAGTCCGTAGATATCGCCATTCTTGATGTAGAGATGCCTGTTAAGACAGGCCTTGAAGTCTTGGAGTGGATACGAGCAGAAAAGCTTGAAACAAAGGTGGTTGTAGTGACGACCTTCAAGCGCTCAGGGTATTTTGAACGTGCGGTCAAGGCTGGAGTAGATGCTTATGTATTAAAAGAAAGAAACATTGCAGACCTCATGCAAACCTTGCACACCGTCCTAGAGGGACGCAAGGAGTATTCGCCTGAATTGATGGAAGTGGTGATGACACATCCCAATCCATTAACAGAACAAGAAATCGCAGTTTTAAATGGAATTGCTCAGGGCTTCTCTAACCAAGAAATTGCAGACAAACTTTATCTATCCAACGGAACCGTCCGAAATTATGTAACCAATATTCTTTCTAAACTAGATGCTGCTAATCGAACAGAGGCAGCTAATATCGCGAAAGAATCTGGTTGGTTGTGATGATATAATATTTCCCTGGACATTATGTGTTAAAAATGAAATAATTTGTAAATTGAGGAAGGGTCTTAGCTTCCTTCTTTTTGTTTCGTCCAAGGTTGTAGCAAGAGCTAAAATTAAGAATAAAAAAGAAAAATATCTTGACAACCAAGGGGAAAATTTGTTACAATAATAGACGGTACTTTTTACTTTTGGTCTCTCAAGAGTGTACAGGGACGTGCTGACAAATGTTGCAAAAGTACACACAGATGATAGCTGTCACCAAGTGTATCATCACCAAAAATAAAAAAACACAGGAGAATGTAGATGCCTACAATTAACCAATTGGTTCGCAAACCGCGTAAATCAAAAGTAGAAAAATCTAAATCACCAGCTTTGAACGTTGGTTACAACAGTCATAAAAAAGTTCAAACAAACGTTTCTTCACCACAAAAACGTGGTGTTGCAACTCGTGTTGGAACAATGACACCTAAAAAACCTAACTCAGCCCTTCGTAAATTCGCTCGTGTACGTTTGAGCAACCTTATCGAAGTTACTGCCTACATCCCAGGTATCGGACACAACTTGCAAGAACACAGCGTAGTTCTTCTTCGTGGTGGACGTGTAAAAGACCTTCCAGGGGTACGTTACCATATCGTCCGTGGTGCACTTGATACTGCAGGTGTTAACGATCGTAAACAAGGCCGTTCTAAATACGGTACTAAACGTCCAAAAGCATAAGGAAAGGGGATAAAGAGAAATGAGTCGTAAAAATAGAGCTCCAAAACGTGACGTATTGCCAGATCCGCTTTACAATTCACAACTAGTTACTCGTCTTATCAACCGCGTTATGCTTGATGGTAAACGTGGTACAGCTGCTTCAATCGTTTACGGTGCTTTTGAGCAAATCAAAGAAGCTACTGGTAACGATGCACTTGAAGTATTTGAAACAGCTATGGAAAACATCATGCCTGTACTTGAAGTACGTGCACGTCGTGTCGGTGGTTCTAACTACCAAGTCCCAGTTGAAGTTCGTCCAGAACGTCGTACAACACTTGGACTTCGTTGGTTGGTAACAATCGCTCGTCTTCGTGGTGAACACACAATGCAAGACCGTCTTGCAAAAGAAATCTTAGATGCTGCTAACAACACTGGTGCAGCTGTTAAGAAACGTGAAGACACTCACCGTATGGCTGAAGCTAACCGCGCATTCGCACACTTCCGTTGGTAAGATTAAGATACTAAGGGCGTTAAAAAAGCGACTGAAAATTAGGAAGCTTGACGAAGAATCGAAGATTCTAGGAGAGCTTATCTATTTTCCAAGCTTTTAGCCCGGGTTCAAATTAGCTAAATCGATTAGTATTAGCTATAACTCAACTTACCAGCTCGTAAGTTGAAACCAACAATAGCATGAAAACATTGAGAACGGGTAGGTCCTGCCTATCCGTTTTTATTAAAATCATGTTATAATAGAATAGAAATCAAAAATAAATAGGAGAAACAAACCTCATGGCACGCGAATTTTCACTTGAAAAAACTCGTAATATCGGTATCATGGCTCACGTCGATGCTGGTAAAACAACAACTACTGAGCGTATTCTTTACTACACTGGTAAAATCCACAAAATCGGTGAAACTCACGAAGGTGCGTCACAAATGGACTGGATGGAGCAAGAGCAAGAGCGTGGTATCACTATCACATCTGCTGCAACAACAGCTCAATGGAACAACCACCGCGTAAACATCATCGACACACCAGGACACGTGGACTTCACAATCGAAGTACAACGTTCTCTTCGTGTATTGGATGGTGCGGTTACCGTTCTTGACTCGCAATCAGGTGTTGAGCCTCAAACTGAAACAGTTTGGCGTCAAGCAACTGAGTACGGAGTTCCACGTATTGTATTTGCTAACAAAATGGACAAAATCGGTGCGGACTTCCTTTACTCTGTAAGCACACTTCACGATCGTCTTCAAGCAAATGCACACCCAATCCAATTGCCAATCGGTTCTGAAGATGACTTCCGTGGTATCATTGACTTGATCAAGATGAAAGCTGAAATCTATACTAACGACCTTGGTACAGATATCCTTGAAGAAGACATCCCAGCTGAATACCTTGACCAAGCTCAAGAATACCGTGAAAAATTGATCGAAGCAGTTGCTGAAACTGACGAAGAATTGATGATGAAATACCTCGAAGGTGAAGAAATCACCAACGAAGAATTGAAAGCTGGTATCCGTAAAGCGACTATCAATGTTGAATTCTTCCCAGTATTGTGTGGTTCTGCCTTCAAGAACAAAGGTGTTCAATTGATGCTTGATGCAGTTATTGACTACCTTCCAAGCCCACTTGATATCCCAGCTATCAAAGGTATTAACCCAGATACAGACGCTGAAGAAACTCGTCCAGCATCTGACGAAGAGCCATTTGCAGCTCTTGCCTTCAAGATCATGACTGATCCATTCGTAGGTCGTTTGACATTCTTCCGTGTTTACTCAGGTGTGCTTCAATCAGGTTCATACGTATTGAACACTTCTAAAGGTAAACGTGAACGTATCGGACGTATCCTTCAAATGCACGCTAACAGCCGTCAAGAAATCGACACTGTTTACTCAGGTGATATCGCTGCTGCCGTTGGTTTGAAAGATACTACTACTGGTGACTCATTGACAGATGAAAAAGCTAAAATCATCCTTGAGTCAATCAACGTTCCAGAACCAGTTATCCAATTGATGGTTGAGCCAAAATCTAAAGCTGACCAAGATAAGATGGGTATCGCCCTTCAAAAATTGGCTGAAGAAGATCCAACATTCCGCGTTGAAACAAACGTTGAAACTGGTGAAACAGTTATCTCAGGTATGGGTGAGCTTCACCTTGACGTCCTTGTTGACCGTATGCGTCGTGAGTTCAAAGTTGAAGCGAACGTAGGTGCTCCTCAAGTATCTTACCGTGAAACATTCCGCGCTTCTACTCAAGCACGTGGATTCTTCAAACGTCAGTCTGGTGGTAAAGGTCAATTCGGTGATGTATGGATTGAATTTACTCCAAACGAAGAAGGTAAAGGCTTCGAATTTGAAAACGCAATCGTCGGTGGTGTGGTTCCTCGTGAATTTATCCCAGCGGTTGAAAAAGGTTTGGTAGAATCTATGGCTAACGGTGTTCTTGCAGGTTACCCAATGGTTGACGTTAAAGCTAAGCTTTACGATGGTTCATACCATGATGTCGACTCATCTGAAACTGCCTTCAAGATCGCGGCTTCACTTGCCCTTAAAGAAGCTGCTAAATCAGCACAACCAGCTATCCTTGAGCCAATGATGCTTGTAACTATCACTGTTCCAGAAGAAAACCTTGGTGATGTTATGGGTCACGTAACTGCTCGTCGTGGACGTGTGGATGGTATGGAAGCACACGGTAACAGCCAAATCGTTCGTGCTTACGTTCCACTTGCTGAAATGTTCGGTTATGCAACAGTTCTTCGTTCTGCATCTCAAGGACGTGGTACATTCATGATGGTATTTGACCACTACGAAGATGTACCTAAGTCAGTACAAGAAGAAATCATTAAGAAAAACAAAGGTGAAGACTAATTAGTCCTCCCTCTAGAAGGAAGTCACTTAGTGGCTTCCTTTTGTCTTTAGAAAATACCTCTAAATATGGTAAAATAGTAGAAGAATAATGTGAGGAAAATGAATGTCAAATAGTTTTGAAATTTTGATGAATCAACTGGGGATGCCTGCTGAAATGAGACAGGCTCCTGCTTTATCACAGGCTGATATTGAGCGAGTTGTGGTTCATAAAATTAGTAAGGTATGGGAGTTTCATTTCGTATTTTCTAATATTTTACCGATTGAAATCTTTTTAGAATTAAAGAAAGGTTTGAGCGAAGAATTTTCTAAGACAGGTAATAAAGCTGTTTTCGAAATCAAAGCTCTGTCCCAAGAATTTTCAAATCAACTCTTGCAGTCCTACTATAGGGAGGCTTTCTCTGAGGGGCCATGTTCTAGCCAAGGTTTTAAGTCCCTTTACCAGAATCTGCAAGTTCGTGCGGAGGGCAATCAACTCTTTATTGAAGGCTCTGAGGCGATTGATAAGGAACATTTTAAGAAGAATCATCTTCCTAACTTAGCGAAACAACTTGAAAAGTTTGGTTTTCCAACTTTTAACTGTCAGGTCGAGAAGAATGATGTTCTGACTCAAGAGCAAGAAGAAGCCTTTCATGCGGAAAATGAGCAGATTGTTCAAGCTGCCAATGAGGAAGCGCTACGTGCTATGGAGCAACTGGAACAGATGGCACCTCCTCCAGCGGAAGAGAAACCAGCCTTTGATTTTCAAGCGAAAAAAGCTGTAGCCAAACCCAAGCTGGACAAGGCGGAGATTACTCCTATGATAGAAGTGACGACGGAGGAAAACCGTCTGGTCTTTGAGGGGGTTATTTTTGATGTGGAGCAAAAAGTGACCAGAACAGGGCGTGTTTTGATCAACTTTAAAATGACGGACTACACTTCAAGTTTTTCTATGCAAAAGTGGGTTAAAAATGAGGAAGAGGCCCAGAAATTTGACCTCATTAAGAAGAATTCTTGGCTCCGAGTGCGTGGAAATGTGGAGATGAATAACTTCACACGCGATTTGACTATGAACGTGCAGGATGTGCAGGAAGTTGTTCACTATGAGCGGAAGGATTTGATGCCAGAAGGCGAGCGTCGAGTTGAGTTTCATGCTCATACTAACATGTCGACTATGGATGCTTTATCAGAGGTCGAAGAAATCGTTGCGACAGCTGCTAAGTGGGGACACAAGGCGGTTGCCATCACCGACCATGGGAATGTCCAGTCTTTCCCACACGGCTATAAGGCTGCCAAGAAAGTGGGAATCCAGCTAATCTATGGGATGGAAGCCAATATCGTTGAGGACCGTGTCCCTATCGTCTATAACGAAGTGGAGATGGACTTGTCGGAAGCGACCTACGTGGTCTTTGACGTGGAAACGACGGGGCTTTCAGCTATCTATAATGATTTGATTCAGGTTGCGGCTTCTAAGATGTACAAGGGGAATGTCATTGCTGAATTTGATGAATTTATCAATCCTGGGCATCCCTTGTCAGCTTTTACTACTGAGTTGACTGGAATTACAGACGATCATGTCAAAAATGCCAAACCACTGGAACAAGTTCTGCAAGAATTCCAAGAGTTTTGCAAGGATACAGTCTTAGTTGCCCATAATGCTACCTTTGACGTTGGCTTTATGAATGCCAACTATGAACGTCATGGTCTGCCAAAGATTAGTCAGCCAGTGATTGATACGCTGGAGTTTGCTAGAAATCTATATCCTGAGTTTAAACGTCATGGTCTGGGACCGTTGACCAAGCGTTTTGGTGTGGCCTTAGAACATCACCACATGGCCAATTACGATGCGGAAGCTACTGGTCGTCTGCTCTTTATTTTTATCAAAGAAGTAGCAGAAAAACATGGTGTGACCAATCTAGCTAGACTCAACATTGATTTGATTAGTCCAGATTCTTATAAAAAAGCTCGAATCAAGCATGCGACTATTTATGTCAAGAATCAGGTAGGTTTAAAAAATATCTTTAAACTGGTTTCTTTGTCCAATACCAAGTACTTTGAAGGGGTACCACGGATTCCGAGAACGGTTCTAGATGCCCATCGAGAGGGCTTGATTTTAGGATCAGCCTGTGCAGAAGGTGAAGTTTTTG
Organism: Streptococcus sp. k-90; assembly: GCF_013277565.1. Lineage (GTDB taxonomy): Bacteria > Bacillota > Bacilli > Lactobacillales > Streptococcaceae > Streptococcus. Next base: position 11,295 of record NZ_VMNE01000022.1, read on the forward strand.
ATGCAGTCGTTTCTCAAGGTGTGGATGCGGCGGTTGAGGTGGCCAAGTATTATGACTTTATCGAGGTCATGCCACCAGCTATCTATGCTCCCTTGATTGCCAAGGAGCAGGTCAAGGATATGGAGGAGCTCCAGACTATTATCAAGAGTTTGATAGAGGTTGGAGACCGCCTTGGTAAGCCCGTTTTGGCTACGGGAAATGTCCACTATATCGAACCAGAAGAAGAGATTTACCGCGAAATTATTGTCCGTAGTTTGGGACAGGGTGCTATGATTAACCGGACCATCGGTCACGGTGAACATGCCCAACCAGCTCCTCTTCCCAAGGCTCATTTTAGAACGACTAATGAAATGTTGGATGAATTTGCATTCTTGGGAGAGGAACTGGCTCGTAAATTGGTTATTGAAAATACCAATGCCTTAGCAGAAATCTTTGAACCCGTTGAGGTTGTTAAGGGTGACTTGTACACGCCTTTCATCGATAAGGCTGAAGAAACGGTTGCTGAATTGACCTATAAGAAAGCTTTTGAAATTTATGGAAATCCGCTACCAGATATTGTTGATTTGCGAATTGAAAAGGAACTAACTTCTATTCTGGGGAATGGATTTGCTGTGATTTACCTGGCTTCCCAGATGCTGGTGCAACGTTCCAATGAACGGGGTTACTTGGTGGGTTCTCGTGGATCTGTCGGATCTAGTTTCGTTGCGACCATGATTGGGATTACAGAAGTCAATCCTCTCTCTCCTCACTATGTCTGTGGTCAGTGTCAGTACAGTGAGTTTATCACAGATGGTTCGTACGGTTCAGGATTTGATATGCCCAATAAGGACTGTCCAAACTGTGGTCACAAACTCAGCAAAAATGGGCAAGATATTCCTTTTGAAACCTTCCTTGGTTTTGATGGGGATAAGGTTCCCGATATTGACTTGAACTTCTCGGGAGAAGACCAGCCTAGCGCCCACTTGGATGTGCGTGATATCTTTGGTGAAGAATATGCCTTCCGTGCAGGAACGGTTGGTACGGTGGCTGCTAAGACTGCCTATGGATTTGTCAAGGGCTATGAGAGAGATTATGGCAAGTTTTATCGTGATGCAGAGGTGGAACGCCTCGCTCAAGGTGCAGCTGGTGTCAAGCGGACGACGGGACAACACCCGGGGGGGATCGTTGTTATTCCTAACTACATGGATGTCTACGATTTTACGCCTGTCCAATATCCAGCAGATGACGTGACGGCTGAATGGCAAACGACTCACTTTAACTTCCACGATATCGATGAGAACGTCCTCAAACTCGATGTACTGGGACACGATGATCCGACCATGATTCGGAAACTTCAGGATTTGTCTGGGATTGACCCTAATGAAATTCCTATGGATGACGAAGGCGTGATGGCCCTCTTTTCTGGGACGGCTGTGTTAGGGGTAACACCTGAGCAAATCGGAACGCCTACGGGCATGCTGGGGATTCCAGAGTTTGGAACCAACTTTGTTCGAGGGATGGTCGATGAAACCCATCCGACGACTTTTGCAGAATTGCTTCAGCTGTCTGGTTTGTCCCACGGTACCGATGTGTGGTTGGGAAATGCCCAAGATTTGATCAAGCAAGGAATAGCGGACCTATCGACTGTTATCGGTTGTCGGGACGACATCATGGTTTACCTCATGCATGCGGGTCTGGAGCCTAAGATGGCCTTTACCATCATGGAACGGGTACGTAAGGGCTTGTGGCTCAAGATTTCAGAAGAGGAACGCAATGGCTACATCGAAGCTATGAAGGCTAATAAGGTGCCAGAGTGGTATATCGAGTCTTGTGGGAAAATTAAGTACATGTTCCCTAAAGCCCATGCGGCAGCCTACGTTATGATGGCCTTGCGTGTAGCCTACTTCAAGGTTCACCATCCGATTTATTATTACTGTGCTTACTTCTCTATCCGCGCCAAGGCTTTTGATATCAAGACCATGGGTGCGGGCTTGGATGCTATCAAGCGCAGAATGGAAGAAATCTCTGAAAAACGGAAGAACAATGAGGCCTCTAATGTGGAGATTGACCTCTATACAACTCTTGAGATTGTTAATGAAATGTGGGAACGTGGTTTCAAGTTTGGGAAGTTAGACCTTTACCGTAGTGATGCGACTGAATTCATCATTGACGGAGATACACTGATTCCACCATTTGTCGCTATGGATGGTCTGGGAGAGAACGTTGCTAAGCAGTTGGTGCGAGCGCGTGAAGAGGGAGAATTCCTCTCTAAAACAGAACTACGCAAACGTGGTGGACTCTCATCAACCTTGGTTGAAAAGATGGATGAAATGGGGATTCTGGGCAATATGCCAGAGGATAACCAGCTGAGTTTGTTTGATGATTTGTTTTAAAAAAAATTAACAGACGGACAAATATTGTCCATCTGTTTTGTTATACTTATAGTACAAAAGAAAAAGAGGTTTAAATGATGAACAATACAGGATTAGATAACAAATATCAATTTAAAAATTTTCTAGAAAAAGATGGTAATACTTTCGCAAAGAACGGGGCTGTAGCTATAGTAGAAAACTTAGGATTACAATATAATCCCCTTTATATTTATGGGGAATCAGGTTCAGGAAAAACACATCTCCTGCAAGCTATTGGTAATAAGGTTCTTGAGAATAATCCAGAAAAACGAGTAAAATACATTTCTGCTGAAAACTTATTGGAAAATGAGCTAGAAATACAAAAAGTTAGAAGTGAGGAGTTTGATCTCCTAATCGTTGATGATATCCAGATATTGGGAGAAAAAGATGATATGATTCAAGAAAAATTCTTTAATCTTTTTAATTCTCTACATGTTAAGGATAAGCAAATTGTTTTATCTAGTGACTCTGAACCAGATCAATTGAAAAATGTTCAATCTCGTTTGATTGTTCGTTTTAAGTGGGGAATGACAGTGTGTCTAAGATCGCTTGAAGATTAACAAAAAGGACTTCAAATGAATGATCAAGAGAGATTACTAACCATCTTTTTACGCTTACAGTTTGGGACTCCGTTAGGAAAAAAGCAACTGGTTCAGGAATTTGAGGTTAGTGAAAAGACGATCCAGAGAGATTTTTCGCTACTCCGTGATATTTTATCTAGTAACACCAGTTATAGTGGAGATTTGCTTTATAACCGTAAGACGAATAAGTATTGTTTAGCAAGTAAGTCAGTTTTTAATAAAAAGGATATTCTCGTTATTTCAAAGATTTTATTGGAAAATCGAGCACTGAATCGGTCAGAAATTGATAGCTTACTAAAAAATTTACTGGTCTTAGTTCCCCGTGATGATCAGAAAGAAATTGAACAGATTATTGGTAGTGAAAAGCTTAATTATGCTCCCTTAACGGATCAGCAAAATAGAATAGAGAAAATATGGAATTTATCAGAAGCTATTTTGCATGAACAGGTTCTAGATATTATCTATCAAAAACCTTATTCTGAGTCTTCTAAGAGGCAGACTGTTTTACCAGTCTCTCTTTACTATGATAGTCATTATTTCTATCTGGTTGTTTACCAGTTGAAATATGCTACTTATATTACTTTAAGAGTAGACCGTATCCAGTCATGGTCTCTTAGTGGTATAGAGAAACCCTCTATTTCTTATCGAGATAGATTTAGAGATGGCGACATTCGTAACGAGAGAGTGGATGCTTTTATCGGGAAGAAAATCAGTATTGAAATCGAGTACTTGTACGATCCGACTATTGTGATGGATCAATTTCCAAATGCAAAAATAGTTGGGAAAAATGGCGATTGGACTCATTTTCAGTTTGAAAGTCAGCATACACCGGGGCTTAAACGCTGGTTACTGGGACAAGGGGAAGCAGTTACTGTTTTGTCTCCTCGGATTTTAGTAGAGGATATGAAGCAGACAGTTCAAGAAATGATAGATAAATATAGATGAGGATAAAATGACTATTCAATTTACTTCTAAAAAGGTTGGAGAACTATTGAAAGAAGGGGATTTACGGATTCCTTCTTATCAAAGACCATATAAATGGAACAGAAAACATATCCGTAATCTTTTTTATGATTTACGAGATGCTATGGGGAAAAAGGAATATCAGATTGGTTCCGTTATCTTGCATGAAAATGATGGATACTTAGATAATGTTAGATACTTAGATATTGTCGATGGACAGCAACGGCTAATTTCTATTTCCTTGTTTCTTCATTTATTAGATGATTTAGGGAATTATAAGGGTGCGAATCAACTGCTGAGTGCTGAATTTGGAGAGCTATCTTGCTATCATGCGAGTGAAAATTATAATGAGTGGGAAAATTTAACACAATTGGTTGGAGGAAATCAGGCAAAAGACATTTGCAATTTTTTATTGGAAAATTGTTCTGTCTCCGTGATTACTATGCCACAGGAACGATTATCAGAGGCCTTTCAGTTATTTGATTCTCAGAATAATCGTGGAAAATCTTTAGAACCTCATGATTTACTCAAAGCCTATCATCTGCGCAAGCAAGATTCAGAAGATGAAAAGATTGTTGAAAAGTGGGAGCAATTTGTAGAAGATAAAGATTTAAGTCTCAAAGAGTTGTTTGATAAACATCTTTTTCGTATGAGACGTTGGTCGCGAGGAGAGACAGGATTGACAAACAAGCGTTATGGTTCTTATCTCCGTTTTACAGAGGATTTTATTGACGATTTTAAAGGTGTTGATTTGAATCAGAACTTCCCATATCTAGAATTGTATCGTCATATTGAAAATCTCCCCATGTCAATTACTATGCCAATCATTGATGGAAGTAAATTTTTTGAGTATATTGAATCGGCCCATGAAACTATTAGAGTTCATAAAAAATTTTTAAATGAAGAGTTAGGATTTTCTGATGAACCTGAAGGGGAAGAAAAAAATCTAGCTTATCCAGAAGGTATGTCAAACATTTACAATAGCTCAAAAGGACGCTACCTCAAGTGTCACAATATATTCTTAAATATTTGTTCACTTTTTGCAGAGAGATTTGGAAAAGATGAGCTATCAAAGGAGATAGTAGAGACCTTGTTTATTTGGTCTTATTACCCACGAGTTAAGTCTAAAGCTATATATGATGCAACGGTAGGGAAATACGCCGCTGGTGGAAGTTTTAGACAAAAAGAGACTCAAAAGTTATTTCAACTTTTATCCCATGCTGTTACTCCGAATGATTTCATGATCAAGATAGATAGAGAATTATTTGAAAATTATACTGTGGACAAGATTATAGAAGAGGAAAAAGATAAATGGTAGAAACACATATAAGCTTATCAGTTAATCGTTTGTTAAATGAAGATACCTATGCTATTCCTCTTTATCAGAGAAATTTTGCTTGGACTTATAATGAAATCGAGCAGTTATTGAATGACGTAGCAGATGCTTTTCAAGAAAATAGAGACAATTATTATATTGGAACATTAGTCGTTAATAAAGAGAATGATATTTTCAAAATCATAGATGGGCAACAACGAACAACAGCCCTTAATTTGATTGCCTTAGCTTTGAAGCATGAGTTTGGTTTTGATAGATTGAAAGCTGTCAATCTTACCTTCCCAGCTAGGAAGAAATCAAATAAGAATATTCAAAAGCTATTTACCAAGAAAAAAATTTTAGAGGGTGATGAAAATGAACTGACTAGAGGCTACGGACATGCTAAAGACGCATTGAAAAAAGTGCTAGAGGAGCGCCAGCTTAATCCTCAGTTTTTCGTTGACTATCTTTTTGAGAATGTCATCATTTTTCGGAGTATACTTCCTGAGGATTTAGATTTGAATCTTTATTTCGAACGTTTCAATTCTCGAGGAGAACAACTAGAGGCTCATGAGATTCTTAAGGCGCAAATGATGGCTAAGTTCGGTACAGATCAAGAAATGGCGCAAAAGTTTGCAAGGATTTGGGATGCCTGTGCAGAGTTTGATAAGCCGGTAGCAAGTCAGTTTAAGATACGACGGAAGAGAGCAGATGACTTTCAAGAACGTGAACGTATTTTTGGATGGCATTTTACAAATTATTCATTTCATAATATTTATAATGATATTGATTTTCATCAAAATGAAAGAAGAAAGTTATCAGATATATTAGGAAAAAAGATAAATGAAAAAAATATAGAAGTAGAAAAAGACTTTGGCGATTATACTACAATCATTGACTTTCCAACATTCTTACTCCATGTATTGGCAATTGCGGAAGGTAAGAAGACTGATGAGATTCAACTAGATGATAAGAAACTCTTAGCACTATTTAATATAAAAAATAAAGATAAAACTTGGGTTATTGAATTTAGTGAATTTCTTCTTAGAATAAAACACATTTTCGATAATTACATCGTTAGAAATTCGAATATGGACTCTTCAAGTAGAAATAAGGATGAATGGTTTTTACAGAAGGGGACTTATTATGAATATCAACCAAATGGAAAATCTAAAGAGCATTATATAGTAGAAGAACGTTTTACTAATAATACGTTTTCGGATTCGGAAATTAACCAAAACATCATTCTTCTCCAATCCATGTTTGCTGTGACCTTTACTGCTAATCGTGATAGTCGTTGGTTATATGAAATCTTGCAATTCTTGTTTAACCATATTGAAGAGTTAAATCAAGCAGAATTTGCTAGTCTGTTTAAGGATTTTCTTGAGAAAATGGCAGTGAGATATGCTGAGGAAAGATTGTTTACTGAAGAAAAAAGTATCAAAAAATATGGTGCAATTCCTGTTTATGCTTTTAACTTTGTAGATTATGTTTTATGGAAAAATCGTGCTGAATTAGAGAAAGAGTACAAGGATATTAATTTTGATCATTTCAAATTTGCATATCGTCGCTCCATAGAGCATTGGTATCCTCAGAATCCAAATGGACATGATGGAGAGAGCCAATTACCTGTTGAGTTTTTACATTCCTTTGGCAACCTTTGTATTACTACCGATAGTCAGAACTCCAGGTTTGGCAACTCCTATCCAGAGGCTAAATTAGAACAATGGGAAAGAGAAGGGATATTCCATCGTCAGAGTTTAAAATTACAGATGATGGCAAAGATAACTTCTAAAAAAAATAGATGGGATATTGGTGAGATTCAATCTATGGAAAAAGAAGTGGAAAGGTATGTACAAAATTTTTGTAATAGCTAATTAAAACAAGCTTCAGTAAGCTTGTTTTTTAAAATACCAATATATGTGATATACTAGAAAGGGAGGATATTTCATGAAACTAAGAATCTTTGCGGAAGATAAGCCAGCTAAGAAGGTGTTTGAATATCAATTAGAACTTGCTGATCAGACAATTCTTCTATCGACAGCACTCTTGTCTGGTGCTATTGCTTTGGCAGGATTATTTTCTGCTTTGAAAGAAAAATAAAAATAGAAAAGGACAAATAAAATGGTTTTACCAAATTTTAAAGAAAATCTAGAAAAATATGCGAAATTATTGGTTGCGAACGGAATCAACGTGCAACCTGGTCACACTTTGGCTCTCTCTATCGACGTGGAGCAACGTGAGTTGGCTCACTTAATCGTCAAAGAAGCTTATGCCTTGGGGGCGCATGAGGTGATCGTTCAGTGGACAGATGATGTCATCAACCGTGAGAAATTCCTCCACGCACCGATGGAACGTTTGGACAATGTGCCAGAATACAAGATTGCTGAGATGAACTATCTTTTGGAGAACAAGGCTAGCCGTCTTGGGGTACGTTCTTCTGATCCAGGTGCCTTGAACGGTGTGGATGCTGACAAGCTTTCAGCTTCTGCTAAAGCTATGGGACTTGCCATGAAACCAATGCGTATCGCAACGCAATCCAATAAGGTTAGCTGGACTGTAGCAGCCGCTGCTGGACTTGAGTGGGCTAAGAAAGTCTTTCCAAATGCAGCGAGCGACGAAGAAGCAGTTGATCTCCTTTGGGACCAAATTTTCAAAACTTGCCGTGTCTATGAAGAAGATCCTGTTAAGGCTTGGGAAGAACACGCTGCAATTCTTAAGAGTAAGGCAGATATGCTTAATAAAGAGCAATTTTCAGCCCTTCACTATACAGGGCCAGGGACAGATTTGACCCTTGGTTTGCCGAAGAACCACGTTTGGGAATCGGCTGGTGCTATCAATGCACAGGGAGAAGGATTCTTGCCAAATATGCCGACAGAGGAAGTTTTCACAGCGCCTGATTTCCGTCGCGCAGATGGTTATGTCACTTCTACAAAACCGCTTAGCTATAATGGAAATATCATCGAGGGAATTAAAGTAACCTTCAAGTATGGACAAATCGTGGATATTTCAGCTGAGAAGGGTGATCAGGTCATGAAGGACCTCGTCTTTGAAAATGCGGGTGCGCGTGCCTTGGGTGAATGTGCCTTGGTACCAGATCCAAGCCCAATTTCTCAGTCAGGCATTACTTTCTTTAACACCCTTTTCGATGAGAATGCGTCAAACCACTTGGCTATCGGTGCAGCCTATGCGACTAGCGTCGTTGGTGGTGCAGAGATGAGCGAAGAAGAACTTGAAGCTGCGGGACTTAACCGTTCAGATGTTCACGTGGACTTTATGATTGGTTCTAATCAGATGGATATCGATGGTATCCGTGAGGATGGAACACGTGTACCACTCTTCCGTAACGGAGATTGGGTAAATTAAGGAGATAATATGTTAGGAAGTATGTTCGTTGGTCTCCTAGTGGGATTTTTAGCAGGTACTCTGACCAACCGTGGAGAGCGAATGGGATGTTTTGGAAAAATGTTTCTAGGCTGGATTGGTGCCTTTATAGGCCACTTGCTTTTTGGGACTTGGGGACCGATAATAGCAGAAACCGCCATTATTCCGGCAGTACTAGGTTCCATGATTGTCTTAGCGATTTTCTGGAGACGAGGAAGTTAATTTCTTAAACCTGATACTCAATGAAAATCAAAGAGCAAACTAGGAAACTAGCCGCAGGTTGCTCAAAGCACTGTTTTGAGGTTGTAGATAGAACTGACGAAGTCAGCTCAAAACACTGTTTTGAGGTTGCAGATAGAACTGACGAAGTCAGTAACATATATACGGCAAGGCGACGTTGACGCGGTTTGAAGAGATTTTTGAAGAGTATGAAACGAAAAGGAGGTTGGTCATTGTACCAGCCTCCTTTTGAGTATGATATAATAGTTCTATGAGATTAGATAAATTTTTAGTTGCCTGCGCTGTGGGGAGTCGGACTGAGGTCAAAAACTTGCTCAAGGCTGGGCGCGTGACGGTAAATGGTAAAAAAGAAAAATCAGCTAAACTACAGATTAACGAAGAAAGAGACCAGATTCATTTTGATGGTCAAAAACTAGAGTATGAAGAGTTTGTTTATTACATGATGAACAAGCCCAAAGGTGTTATTTCAGCGACTGAGGATCCCAAGCACAGAACCGTTCTGGATTTATTGGATGACTTGGCGCGGAGCAAGGAAGTTTTCCCAGTAGGGCGCTTGGATATTGACACGCATGGTCTTTTGCTCTTGACTAATGATGGCAAGCTTGCCCATACTCTTCTTTCACCTAAGCGTCATGTGGACAAGACTTATCAGGCTCAGGTCAAGGGAATGATGACCCGAGAAGATGTGGAGACATTTGCTGAGGGTATTCCGCTCAAAGACTTTACCTGTCAACCCGCTAAACTGGAGCTTGTTTCCATAGATACAGAAAAGAATCAAAGCCAAATCCGTGTGACCATTGCAGAAGGGAAGTTTCATCAGATCAAGCGTATGGTTGCCTACTGTGGTAAGGAAGTGATGGACCTGCAACGTTTGACTATGGGAACTCTAGTATTGGATGAGAACCTAGAACGAGGGGAATGGCGCCGCTTGACCAAGGAGGAATTGGAAAATCTTCTTGCTAGTATTGCTTAATCTGCTTTATATTCGAAAAAGGGGAGGGACAATGTCCTTGCCTTTTATGTTTTTCAGTTGCTTCCTTTGTGAAAAGAGTTATAATAGACTGTAGAATAAAAGGAGGAATCTATGAACGCGATTCAAGAATCATTTACTGATAAACTATTTGCCAACTATGAAGCAAATGTCAAATACCAAGCGATTGAAAATGCTGCTAGCCACAACGGAATTTTTGCAGCTCTGGAACGTCGCCAAAGCCATGTAGACAATACACCTGTTTTCTCATTGGATTTGACCAAGGACAAGGTAACCAACCAGAAAGCGTCTGGTCGTTGCTGGATGTTTGCAGCCCTTAACACTTTCCGCCACAAGCTCATCTCGCAATACAAACTAGAAAACTTTGAGTTGTCACAAGCTCATACTTTCTTCTGGGACAAGTATGAGAAATCAAACTGGTTCTTGGAGCAAGTCATTGCGACTGCAGACCAAGACTTGACGAGCCGCAAGGTTAAATTTCTACTCCAAACACCACAACAAGACGGTGGTCAGTGGGATATGGTCGTTTCTCTCTTTGAGAAATATGGTGTCGTACCTAAATCAGTCTATCCTGAATCTGTTTCATCTAGTAGCAGCCGTGAGCTTAATGCCATTCTTAATAAATTACTTCGTCAAGATGCTCAAATCTTACGTGACCTCTTGACTTCAGGTGCTGATCAAGCAACTGTTCAGGCTAAGAAAGAAGACCTCTTGCAAGAAATCTTTAACTTCCTTGCAATGTCACTAGGTCTCCCACCACGTAAATTTGACTTTGCTTATCGTGATAAAGACAATAACTACCAAAGCGAAAAAGGTATCACTCCACAAGAGTTTTACAAGAAATATGTCGACCTTCCATTAGAAGACTACGTTTCTGTGATCAATGCTCCAACTGCTGATAAACCATATGGCAAATCATACACAGTTGAGATGTTGGGAAATGTCGTTGGTAGCCGTGCAGTTCGCTATATCAACGTACCTATGGAACGCTTGAAAGAATTGGCGATTGCTCAAATGCAAGCAGGAGAGACTGTTTGGTTTGGTTCTGATGTCGGCCAGCTCAGCAACCGTAAAGCGGGAATCCTTGCGACAGATGTTTATGACTTTGAATCAAGCATGGACATTCAACTCACTCAAGACAAGGCTGGACGTTTGGACTACAGCGAAAGCTTGATGACCCACGCCATGGTCTTGACAGGTGTTGATTTGGATGAAAATGGCAAAACAATCAAGTGGAAAGTTGAAAACTCATGGGGAGACAAGGTCGGTACAGATGGTTACTTTGTTGCTTCAGATGCTTGGATGGACGAGTACACTTACCAAATTGTTGTTCGTAAGGAATTACTAACAGCAGAAGAACAAGCTGCCTATGAAGCAGAACCAATCGTCCTTGCACCATGGGATCCAATGGGTGCCTTGGCTGAATAAATGAGATATAAAAAGAACGGTTCTATAATTTTTAGGGTTGATGGAAATTTTCCACCAACCCTATTTTAGTGTATACAAAAAGGCCAACATCCATTATATTAAAAGCGCTGAAACCTAAAACAAAAGGATGATGACCATATGAACAATATACTAGAAGCTACACTACAAATCAAAGATAAAAACATTATTTGGGATAATAAAGTTCAAGAGAAGATATTTAAAAAGAGAAAATCTTTATTTTATGCAGCTACTTATACGCATAAACCAGAATTTTGTACCGTTTGTGGGTGTGTTAGCCGAAATAATAATATCGTTAAAAACGGCACGAAAACATCTCGTATCACTCTCTGTTCTGTTTCAGGCCTAGCGGCCTACTTAAATCTACGCAAGCAGAGATTTCTCTGTAGAGAATGCGGCTCTTCATTTACCGCAGACACTAGTCGAATCGTAGAAAAACACTGTCATATCTCTAAACGCTTAAAAAACGAAATTAAATCAAAAATAAGTGAAACAGTATCTGAAACCTATCTTCCGATAGTAATATGAGCTTCATTATTTGTGATAGCACTACACACAAGCTGGTCGATGTTGTACGAGATAGAAAATCTTACAGCTTGAAAAAGTATTTTCATCGTTTTGAGCCTAAGACTAGATTAAAGGTAAAAACTATCTCCATCGACATGTACTTACCGTACATTCAATTAATAAAAGAAATGTTTCCTAACGCTAAAATTATCATTGATCCTTTTCATATCGTACAAGCCTTAAATAGAGAATTAAATCGAACTCGGGTACGTGTCATGAATAAGCATCGCTATAAAGACTCTAAATTATATCGAAAGTTAAAACATTATTGGAAGTTAATTTTAAAGAACTCTAATGAACTTCAGAACTATAAATATAATCGTTATAAGCTTTTTGAAAGCTTCATAACAAGTAAAGGAATCGTAGATTATATCTTAGAAAAAAATCCATCTCTTAAAAATGATTATGAGGTTGTACATTCACTTCGTGAATGTATACAGGATAGAGATTATATAGAATTCAAGGAAACGATTGAAGCAGCTACGCAATTAGACCTATCTCCTGGTTTAAAAAGAGTATTAAAGACTCTTATGACTTACTTGCCATATATTCAAAATACTTGTGAGTATCCAACTAGAACAAATGGCCCTATTGAAGGAATAAACAATAAAATAAAAGTGCTTAAAAGAAATGCCTACGGCTTTAGAAACTATTACCATTTTAGAAATAGGATTATTTTAATAACAAAAATGTTTGGCCCAAAACAAAAAGGAATTAAGCAACAATTAGTTGCTTAATCCCTTCCTAAATTTCTTCATCAACACTATTTGACAAAGAGCCCTTTTTTAGTGCTCAAAATAGCACTCAATTTTAAATGGATTTGGTGTTCAAAAAATATAATCAAATGCAACAAACTAATTTCATTTTTAATAGGCACAATTAATTTTAGAAGATAGTACGAAAAAATATTGACTATTTTCTTTAGAATGTGTAAAATTTAGATAGATTATTTAAAGTGAGGTTTTTTTATCTTGTCTATATTAAAGAAGAAAGTTAATATGTTTAGTGTACTATTGAATGTGGTATTAATAGCTATTATAGCTATTGGAGTGCTATTTTTCTTACCTAAGGAACATAAATCAGAAGTCAAATCGTCAATTAATATCGAAAGTATTGAAAAAGTGAATGAAGTTGTATTTTTGAATGCGGGAATTAATGAAATTATTTCTGAAACAAAAACAACTCAAGTTTTTGGGTTTGATGTGCCGTTCTCTAAAAAAGCAGCATTAGTAATTTTAAATTATAAAGCTAAATTTGGAATTAAAAGTAGTGTAAAGGTTGAACAAATAAGCGAAAAAGAATATAAGGTTATTGTTCCAAAATTGGAAGTAATTGGTGTTGAACTTTCAAAAGATAATCCTTATGATTTATATGATAGTCATGGAGAGTTATTAAGTGGAACTACAGAAGATATTGATACTGGGAAATTGGTCGCTAACCAACTTTCTAGTGATAAACAAGCAGAGTATTTAGATAAATTTAAGAGTGAAATTAAAGAATCTGCAATCAATTATTATAAAACAATATTTTCTTCAATGGATTCTGAAGTAAAAGTAACTATAGAATTTACAGAATAATTTTTGAAATACAAAACCCTGGCCATCTCTGGTCAGGGTTTTGTGTGGTTCTATAATTTTTAGGGTTGATGGAAATTTTCCACCAACCCTATTTTAGTGTATACAAAAAGGCCAACATCCATTATATTAAAAGCGCTGAAACCTAAAACAAAAGAATGATGACCATATGAACAATATACTAGAAGCTACACTACAAATCAAAGATGCACACAATGAAGGTGTTACATTCCATTTCTTAGAGAATATTAAAGAAGTATTGCGTGATGAGAGTGGGAAAGTAACTGGTGTAAAGGTTATTACAATGGAACTTGGTGAATCAGATGAAAGTGGAAGAAGATCAACGCATGAAGTGGCAGGTAGTGAACATATTATTCCATGTGACCTTGTCGTTGCAGCAATTGAACAAAAGTAGACTTTAGTGTTCTAGATGAAAGGTAAAAATTTGACTTTCGGTCAACATCAGAATACAATAGAAATGAACTAATAACAGGGGATGCATATTTAGGTCCTCAATCTATCGCAACCGCAATTAAAGGCGGGTGAGAAGTTGCGACAGAAGTACATGAATCGTTTAAAGAAAACACATAAATAACTTGTGGTGCCTTTCGTTTTTTTACTGGGAAAATTAAGGAACTATAGTTATAAATCATTAAATATATTAATATATTAACATGCGTATATTTATGGGAAGAAGGTTATGTCATCTATAGTTGTACTTCTGACGATAAGGTTGTTCGTGTACCAAAGGAAATTAAAGGTAAACCTGTTATCGCAATTGGAGAACGTGGTCTTGCGAACTTGAAACATTGTGAGGCAATCGTTTTACCAGATACAGTACGATATATTGGAAAAGGTGCGTTTACGATTGACAATAAGTTAAAGTATGTCCACTTTGGTAAGTCAATAGAAACAGTAGAAGATGATGTTTTCAACTCTGATAGTTCATTAGAATCAGTTGTATTCCCAGAAGGAACAAAGAGTATTGGAACATTAGTATTTTGGGGGACATCATCAATTAAATCTATTACAATTCCAGCAAGTGTAACAGAAATTACAGAATACTTCTATTTTGTGGATAACTGTAACCCAGATGTAGAAATCCATACACCTAAGGGATCAAAGGCAGAAGAAGTAGCTAAAGCAATGCAACTTAAAGTAGTAAATGACTAAAGGGGAATAGTATGAACAAAAAATTACTATCAGGCTTAGGGACTGACCCCAAAAAGTGAGAATTTAATAAAAACACCCTAGGGCTACCGTCTTCGGTATTCAACCGGAGACAGGTAGTCCAATTTTTGTTGGATTCTTTTTTCATTAGGTTCTTCATCAACACTATTTGACAAAGAGCCAAAAGAATCAGGTGATAAACCTGATTCTTTTTTTGTTTGTACATTCTCACCAAGATTACATGATACCGAAGAAACGAGCTGCGATACCTACTGCAAAGAGAGCAAGGATGATTGAGATTGGTGATACTTTTTTCTTAAGCAACCACATGCAAAGGAAAGTAAGGAGAAGTCCCATTAATCCTGGAATCAATGAGTTCAACTGACCTTGGAGAGTTTGTGGTTGAATCTTGTCTAAGCTCAATCCACCAAGTGCTTGACCAAGGATACCTTTCAATTCAGCACCTGATACAGGTCCTTCTGGGAAGTTGATGTAGGCACCTTCAGCTAATTGTTTACCAGGAAGGTTAACAGTGAAGTTGATCGATACCCAACGTTGTACAAGAACAGCAAGGATGAACATACCAAGGATAGAAGCTCCTTTAGTGATGTCTTTCAAGATACCACCAGACATGTCTTTAGTGATTTCAGATCCAGCTTTGTAACCAAATTCTTGTGTGTACCATAGGAAGGCCATACGGATCGCATTCCATCCGAAGAAGAAGAGAAGTGGGCCAACCAAGTTACCAGATGCAGCAAGTGATGCACCAAGAGCTCCAAGGATAGGACGAACTGTAAACCAGAATACTGGGTCACCGATACCAGCAAGAGGTCCCATCATACCGATTTTAACCCCTTGGATAGCAGCGTCGTCGATTTCAACACCGTTAGCACGTTCTTCTTCAAGTGCAAGAGTAACCCCCATGATTGGAGCAGCTACGTATGGGTGAGTGTTGAAGAACTCAAGGTGACGCTCAAGAGCAGCAGCTTGGTCTTCTTTAGTAGTGTACAATTTTTTGATAGCTGGGATCAATGAATAAGCCCAACCCAAGTTTTGCATACGCTCGTAGTTCCAAGAACCTTGAAGGAATTGTGAACGCCACCAAACTTTTTTACGATCTGATTTTGATAATTGAAGTTTTTCAGTCATGATTGTTCCCCTTTCTAGTAGTCTTCTAGGATATCACCGATTGGGTCGTTAGAAGTTGCAGCTCCTCCGCCACCGTTACCACCTTGTTTTGAAAGGTTAAGGTAGATGAAGGCAAGGGCAACACCGACTACACCAAGGGCAATCAAAGTCAGTTGAGAAATGGCAGCAAAGGCAAAACCGATTGCGAAGAATGGCCATACTTCACGAGTTGCCATCATGTTGATAACCATAGCGTAACCAACGGCAACGACCATAGCACCACCGACAGCCATACCACCGTTCAACCAGTCTGGCATCAATTTAAGAGCATCTTGAACGGCAGAAGCTGGGATAGCGATAAGGAAGGCAGCAGGGATAGCAATACGAAGACCTTGAAGAAGAAGTGCGATAAAGTGAGCACGCTCAACAGCTGCAATATTTCCTTCTTTAGCAGCAGCATCGGCAGTGTGAACCAAACCAACTGAGATTGTACGAACAATCATAGTCAAGAAAAGTCCAGCTACGGCAAGAGGGATAGCTGTTGCTGTTGCAACGGCGATACCTTCAGTAGTAAAGTTGCCACCTTTAATCAAGATGATTGCTGCAGCAACAGATGCAAGAGCAGCATCAGGAGCTACGGCAGCTCCGATGTTTGCCCAACCAAGGGCGATCATTTGAAGTGATCCACCAAGCATAACCCCTGCTTCGAGGTTACCAGTTACAAGACCGATAAGGGTACATGCGACGATTGGTTGATGGAATTGGAATTGGTCGAGGATACCTTCAAGACCTGCAAGGAAGGCAACAACTACAACCAAGACAGCAGAAATAATTGAAATATCTGACATGGTTTTATTCCTTTTCTATTTAATGATAATAAAGTGAAAAATTTTCTTAGAATTCTTCGATAGTTACTGATGTCTATTATTGAACGTTGGCTTTGTTAATCAAGTCAAACAAATCTTTTTTGGTGTCGTTTGGTACTTTACGTACGTCAAATTCAACACCGAGGTCACGCATTTTTTCAAATGTAGCAACGTCATCTTTGTCCATAGACAAAACGTTGTTGACCATTGTTTTACCTGTTGAGTGAGCCATTGATCCTACGTTAAGGGTCTTGATTGGCACGCCACCTTCGATTGCACGAAGGGCATCTTGAGGTGTTTCAAACAAGATAAGGGCATGTGTTTCTCCAAAGCGTGGGTCTTTTGAAACCTCGATCAATTTTTGAATTGGAACCACATTGGCTCTGACATTATTTGGAGCTGCTTGTTTAATCAATTCTTTACGAAGGTCGTCGTTTGCAACGTTATCTGAAGCAACGATGATACGATCTGCTTTTGAATCTGGAGTCCAAGCAGTTGCAACTTGACCGTGAAGTAAACGAGTGTCTAGACGGGCAAGATTGATTTTCAGTTTACCATCACCGATAACAGTTCCTTCTGGGATAGCAGCTTGGGCAACTGGAGCAGCTGCAGCACTTGCAACTTCTTCAACTGGATTTAACTCTTCTGGAAGAGCTTTGATGCCATCTTTGGCTTCTTTGATAATATTCGCAGCGACTTTTTCCACGCCTGCTGTAGCGTCCATGAGGCGCTCTGTATAGGCTTGGATTAACATCGGTAAGTTAAGTCCTGTGATGATGGCAAACTTACGATCAGGATTTTCTCCCATTACGCGACTAGCTTGGTTGAATGGAGAACCACTCCAAAGGTCAGCCAAAACTAGTACCTCATCTTCTGCGTCAAATGCAGCCACAGCGTTGTTAAATTTAGCATATAGGTCATCTGGACCTTCATTTGGCATAAAGGTTACAACTTGAACCTTTTCTTGTTCACCAAAAATCATAGATCCTGACTGATGAATACCTGCAGCGAATTCACCGTGGCTCGCAATAATGATTCCGATACTCATTATTGTCATTCCTCCTTTTTGTTTTTTCAGTTTTCATTTAAGAAAACTTTAAGACTAGATAAGTATAAACCGTTTTCATATAAAAATCAACTATTTAGCATAAAAAAATAAAAAGGCTTTCTTTAAAAGTGTTGATATATTAAGTTTTGGAGGAGTTTTTTGATTCCTTATTTAAAAATTTAATATAAAAAAGTTGGAAGCGCATTCCAACTTTTAAAAAAGATTTTTATTAAATTAGTGGGTGAAGTCGAGTACCATACGTCCTTGGATTTGACCTTTTTCCATTTCGTCGAAAATTGCTACAGCGTCTTCTACTGGACGTTTTTGGACAACTGGGGCTACCAAACCTTCTGCACCGAATTGGAAGGCTTCCTCCAAGTCTTTACGAGTTCCAACAAGAGAACCGATAACTTGGATTCCATCTAGAACGGTTTTAACAATGCTGAGTTCCATCATTTCAGAAGGAAGACCGACAGCGACGACACGACCACCAGCACGAACTGAGTCAACAGCCTGATTGAAGGCAACTTTAGATACAGCAGTTACAACAGCTGAGTGGGCTCCTCCATCTGTTTTTTCTTTGATTAGGCCTGGTACATCTTCAACTTCGAGGCCGTTAATAACAATGTCCGCACCCACTTCTTTTGCAAGGGTAAGTTTATCATTGTTGATATCAACTGCGACAACATGAGCGTTGAAAACTTTTTTAGCATATTGAACAGCGAGATTACCAAGTCCACCAGCACCATATAGAACAACCCATTGGCCTGGTTCAACTTTTGCTTCTTTAATAGCTTTATAGGTTGTTACACCAGCACATGTGATAGAAGAAGCTTGGGCTGGATCAAGTCCGTCAGGAACTTTGACAGCATAGTCTGCAGTTACAATACACTGTTCAGCCATACCACCGTCTACTGAGTAACCAGCATTTTTTACTGTACGGCAAAGGGTTTCGCGACCAGTTGTACAGTATTCACAAGTACCACATCCTTCAAAGAACCAAGCAACGCTGACGCGGTCACCAACTTTAAGACTTTTAACATCTGGCGCAATTTCTTTAACGATACCAACACCTTCATGTCCTAGGACACGCCCCGGCACCTGACCGAAGTCACCATGGGCAACATGGAGGTCAGTGTGGCAAACACCACAGTATTCAATTTCTACAAGTGCTTCCCCAGTTTCAAGTGGACGGAGTACTTTTTCTTCAATAGCAACACCAGTGCTTTCTGGATTTACAACAACAGCTTTCATAGCTATCCTCCTTGATATTGGCCGAGAACAGGGACAACGGGACTGGATTGATTTTTTCAACAGAGTCGAGTGTGACGAGCTCTCTTGTATTTATATGTGAATTATATCACAAAAGAAAGCCTTTTCCAAGGTTTTGGAGGCAAAAAGTCGAATAATCGATTAACCGGTTGATGAGACTGTGAAAAGAACACAAAGACCAGCCTGCAAGCTGGTCATACTCTTCGAAAATCTCTTCAAACCACGTCAGCTTCGCCTTGCTGTATATATGGTTACTGACTTCGTCAGTTTCATCTACAACCTCAAAGCAGTGCTTTGAGCAACCTACGGCTAGCTTCCTAGTTTGCTCTTTGATTTTCATTGAGTATCAGTATAGGTTATAAGAATAAGTCTTGTAGGGTTTTGGCAACCCCGTCTTGGTCGTTGGTCAGGGAAATTTGCTCATCCGCATAGGGGAGTAGCTCTGGATTGGCATTTTTCATGGCATAGCCCTTTCCAGCAAAAGCTAGCATTTCGGTATCATTGTGTTCATCTCCAAAGGCAATCAAATCCTTTTTGTCACGGTTCATTACCTTGAGCAAGTAGTCCAAAGCGAAGGCCTTATTGACTCCTTTTGGGGTACATTCAAGGATATTGAGAGGACCTCCCCAGGTATTAATAGACAGTTGATGCTGGTAGAAGGCGTTCATTTCTTTTGCCAGGGCATACTTGTCACTGGCTCTGGTCTGCAAGAGAATACAGTTAGGGTTCTTGGTCACCAATTCAGGCTTGAATTGATCTTCAGGTTGGAAAGCTTCTACGCCAAATAGTTTGGGATTGGCAATTTCTTCATTAGGATTTGTAATGTAGAATTTTTTACGGTATTCTCCAGCGATAAAATCGGCTTGAATGTCCTCTGAACGTCGAACCATATCTAAAAGATATTTTTTGTCTACCGTTAAACACTTTTCAAAGTCCCAAACTTGGCCTGGTAAATGAGTAAGGGAGCCGTTGAAATTAATCATAGGAGTGTCTAAGCCTAATTCATGGTAGAAATCTTTTGACATGCGGTAAGGGCGACCTGTCGTAATAATAATCTGATGCCCTTGTTCAGCAACTTTTTTAATGGTTTCTTTGGTAAAGTCAGAAATCTGACTGTCTGAGTTGAGCAGGGTTCCATCTAGGTCAACTGCAATAATTTTTTTCGTCATATGAACCTTTCTAGTGTCTTTCCAGATAAGATGTCTACTATTATAACAAAAAGCAGAGAGAAAAGCAGATTCCAAACAAAAAAGAAATTCCATCATTTTATTAAATAAATTAAACAAATATATTGAAAAAGTGAATGATAAATGATATAATTCTATTATTGTTCGTAAAAATTAAAAGGAGATTGATAATGGACAAATTATTTAAACTAAAAGAGAACGGTACAGACGTTCGTACAGAGGTTCTCGCTGGTTTAACAACTTTCTTTGCAATGAGCTATATTCTCTTTGTAAACCCACAAATTCTTTCGCAAACAGGAATGCCTGCTCAGGGTATCTTCCTAGCAACGATTATTGGTTCTGTGGTAGGAACTCTTATGATGGCTTTTTATGCTAACTTACCATATGCTCAAGCACCAGGTATGGGACTGAATGCTTTCTTTACCTTTACAGTTGTCTTTGGACTTGGTTATTCTTGGCAAGAAGCCTTGGCTATGGTTTTCATTTGTGGTATTATTTCATTGATTATTACTTTGACAAATGTACGCAAAATGATCATTGAATCCATTCCTACTGCTCTTCGTTCAGCTATTTCAGCAGGTATCGGTGTTTTCCTTGCCTATGTAGGGATCAAGAATGCTGGACTTTTGAAGTTTACGATTGATCCAGGTAACTATACTGTTGTAGGAGAAGGGGCTGACAAAGCTCAAGCAACGATTGCAGCAAACTCTTCAGCGGTTCCAGGATTGGTTGACTTTAATAACCCAGCTGTTTTGGTAGCTCTTGCAGGACTTGCCATTACTATCTTTTTTGTCATCAAAGGCATTAAGGGAGGGATTATCCTTTCTATCTTAACAACAACAGTTCTTGCAATTGCAGTAGGTTTAGTTAATATTTCTAGCATTGATTTTTCAAATAATCACTTGGGTGCTGCGGTAGAAGATTTGAAGAAAGTTTTTGGTGCAGCTCTTGGTTCAGAAGGTTTGGGAGCTTTGATTTCAGATACAGCTCGCTTACCTGAGACTCTTATGGCTATTCTGGCCTTCTCGTTAACAGATATTTTCGATACAATTGGTACTCTAATTGGTACTGGTGAAAAAGTTGGAATCATTGCTTCTAAAGGTGAAAACAAGGAATCAGTTAAATTGGACAAAGCTCTTTATTCTGATTTAATTGCTACAACAATTGGTGCAGTAGCTGGTACTTCAAACGTGACGACTTATGTTGAGTCTGCTGCTGGTATCGGTGCAGGTGGACGTACTGGTTTGACAGCCTTGGTTGTAGCTATCTGTTTTGCGATCTCAAGCTTCTTTAGCCCACTTTTAGCGATTGTACCAACAGCCGCTACAGCTCCAATCTTAATTATTGTTGGGATTATGATGTTGGCTAGCTTGAAAAATATTCATTGGGATGATATGTCTGAAGCGGTTCCTGCTTTCTTCACATCTATCTTTATGGGATTCAGCTACTCTATCACTCAAGGGATTGCAGTTGGTTTCTTGACTTACACTTTGACTAAGATTGTCAAAGGTCAAGCTAAAGATGTTCATGTCATGATTTGGATTTTGGATGCCTTGTTTATCCTTAACTATATCAGCATGGCCCTATAATAGAATTACCCAGGGGGATTTCCCCCTTTTTTTAATACAAAGTCTAGGAGATGAATGATGGAAGAGAAAAGTATGTGGAAAGAATTGTTGAATCGTGCAGGTTGGATTTTGGTCTTTTTGCTAGCGACAATTTTATATCAGATTCCTTTGGCAGTTACTTCCATTTTAACTTTAAATGCAGTACCACTGTTACAGTCAGGGCTGATAGTTGCTGGTATTTCAATTGTGGTTTTAGCGCTATTTATTATTGGAGCTCGTAAAACGCAGTTAGCAAGTTTTAATTTTTCTTTTTTTAGAGCTAAGGATTTGGCACGTTTAGGCTTGAGTTATTTAGTCATTATCTGTTCAAATATAATTGGTTCTATCTTGTTACAACTGTCAAATGAGACGACAACAGGGAATCAGTCTCAGATTAACGACATGGTTCAGAATAGTTCTCTGATTTCTAGCTTCTTCTTGCTAGCCTTGCTTGCTCCGATTTGTGAGGAAATCTTGTGCCGTGGAATTATTCCTAAAAAGATTTTCCGAGGTAAGGAGAGCTGGGGATTTGTAGTTGGTACGATTGTCTTTGCTTTATTGCATCAACCAAGTAATTTACCTTCTTTATTGATTTATGGAGGTATGTCGATCGTTCTGTCTTGGACGGCTTACAAGACCCAACGTTTGGAAATGTCTATCTTGCTTCACATGATTGTTAATGGGGTTGCTTTCTGTTTGTTGGCTCTTGTGGTGATCATGAGTCGGACATTAGGGATTTCTGTTTAAGATTTTTGACAATTGCTTACTTGTTTCTACTGGGAAAAAGATGAATGCAATCGTGTCCATCTTTTTCTTTTTATGGTAAAATAGAGAAATAATATGATGAAAAGCCTTGAGGGAGTGACCGATATGTCAAGTAAAGCCAATCATGCAAAGACAGCTATTTGCGGAATTATCAATGTAACCCCAGACTCCTTTTCGGATGGTGGTCAATTTTTTGCTCTTGAGCAGGCACTCCAGCAGGCTCGTAAATTGATAGCAGAAGGGGCTAGTATGCTCGATATCGGCGGAGAATCGACTCGGCCGGGAAGTAGCAGTAGCTATGTTGAGATAGAAGAGGAAATCCAGCGTGTTGTTCCAGTGATTAAAGCGATTCGCAAGGAAAGTGATGTCCTCATCTCTATTGATACTTGGAAGAGTCAGGTGGCAGAGGCTGCTTTGGATGCTGGTGCCAATATAGTCAATGATATCACTGGTCTTATGGGTGATGAGAAAATGGCCCATGTGGTTGCTAAGGCTGGTGCGAAAGTAGTCATTATGTTTAATCCAGTCATGGCGCGACCTCAGCATCCTAGCTCGCTCATATTTCCTCATTTCGGTGTTGGTCAAGCTTTTACAGAGGAAGAGTTAGCTGACTTTGAAAAAATGCCAATCGAAGACTTGATGGAGACTTTCTTTGAACGAGCCCTAGCGAGAGCAAATCAAGCTGGAATCGCACAAGAAAATATCCTGTTGGATCTAGGAATCGGCTTTGGTCTGACCAAGAAAGAAAATTTGCTTCTTTTACGGGACCTGGATAAACTACATCAGAAAGGATATCCAATCTTTCTCGGAGTGTCGCGCAAGCGATTTGTCATCAATATTCTTGAAGAAAATGGTTTTGATGTCAATCCTGAGACAGAACTTGGTTTCCGCAATCGAGACACGGCTTCGGCTCATGTAACTAGTATCGCTGCGAGACAGGGTGTAGAAGTGGTGCGAGTGCATGACGTAGCTAGTCACAAGATGGCGGTTGAAATTGCCTCCGCTATTCGTCTGGCTGATGAAGCGGAAAATCTAGATTTAAAACAATATAAATAAGATGAAAGAATTTGAAAATAATCAGTGGATTGCCCACTATCGGACGGATCAACCGCATTTTGGCTTGGAACGAATGGTGGAACTGTTAGCTTTGCGTGACAATCCCCATCTCAAACTCAAGGTCATCCATATCGGAGGGACCAATGGCAAGGGTTCGACTATTGCTTTTTTGAAAAGTATGCTAGAAAAGCTAGGGCTGAGAGTTGGTGTTTTTAGCTCGCCCTATCTCATTCATTACACAGAGCAGATTAGCATCAATGGGGAATCTATCCCAGAAGCGAAGCTAGAAACCCTCATGGAATACTATCAGTCTTTGCTGGAGGGAGAAGCGGCCGCTAATTTACAGGGCACAACCGAGTTTGAGATTATCACAGCCATAGCCTATGACTACTTTGCCTCAGAGCAAGTAGATGTGGCTATCATGGAAGTGGGCATGGGTGGACTCTTGGATAGTACCAATGTCTGCCAGCCTATTCTAACAGGCATCACGACTATTGGACTGGACCATGTAGCCCTTCTTGGTAACACTTTAGAAGCCATAGCAGAGCAGAAAGCTGGTATTATCAAACAAGGTATTCCCTTGGTAACAGGTCGTATCGCTCCAGAAGCTTTGGCTGTGATTGACCGCATTGCGGAAGGGAAAGATGTACCGAGACTTGCCTACGGGGCAAATTATCAGGTTCGTCATAAAGAAAGTGTGGTGACAGGTGAAGTCTTTGACTATACCAGTGCTGTCAGACAAGATCGCTTTCAGACTGGCCTACTTGGTTTGCACCAGATAGAGAATGCTGGGATGGCCATAGCTTTACTTGATACTTTTTGTCAAGAAGATGGTCGAGAACTAGCAAGCAATGACTTGCTTGCTCAGGCCTTGGAAGAAACAGGTTGGCCAGGGCGTTTGGAAATTGTGTCAAGAGATCCCTTGATGATTTTGGATGGGGCTCACAATCCCCATGCCATAAAGGTTTTAATAGCAACCTTGCAAGAACGCTTTGCGGATTATCGTAAGGAAATCCTCTTTACTTGTATCAAAACCAAGGCCTTGGAGGATATGTTGGATTTGCTGGGGGCAATACCAGATACCGAGCTTACCCTGACACACTTTGACGATAGTCGGGCGACTGATGAAAGCATGCTGGAAGAGGCGGCTAAGTCTAGAAATCTCAACTACCAAGGTTGGCAGGATTTTCTAGAGCAGAAATTGACATATAAAAAAGAAGAGAAACAAACAGTTAGGATTGTCACAGGTTCCTTGTATTTCTTGAGCCAAGTGAGAGCCTATCTGATGGAGAGGAAGAACGAGAATGGATACACAAAAGATTGAAGCAGCTGTAAAAATGATTATCGAGGCTGTGGGAGAGGACACTAACCGCGAGGGCTTGCAGGAAACACCTGCTCGTGTGGCTCGTATGTACCAAGAGATTTTTTCAGGTCTTGGTCAAACAGCGGAGGAACATTTGTCAAAATCTTTTGAGATTATTGACGATAATATGGTGGTAGAAAAGGATATCTTTTTCCATACCATGTGTGAACACCACTTCTTGCCATTTTATGGTAGAGCGCATATTGCCTATATTCCAGATGGCCGTGTGGCAGGTTTGTCTAAGCTAGCTCGTACGGTTGAAGTTTATTCGAAAAAACCACAAATTCAAGAACGTTTGAATATCGAAGTGGCCGATGCCTTGATGGAGTATCTAGGTGCTAAAGGAGCCTTTGTTGTCATTGAGGCGGAACATATGTGTATGAGTATGCGTGGTGTCAGAAAACCAGGCACTGCAACCTTGACGACAGTAGCTCGTGGTCTATTTGAAACAGATAAGGACCTCCGAGATCAGGCTTATCGTTTAATGGGACTATAAAAAGAATCCGCTTTGGGCGGATTTTTCTAGAAAGGAATCATTATGGATCAACTGCAGATTAAGGATTTGGAAATTTTTGCCTATCATGGTCTTTTTCCTAGTGAGAAGGAATTGGGGCAGAAGTTTGTCGTTTCAGCCATCTTATCCTATGATATGACCAAGGCGGCTACAGACTTGGATTTAACAGCCTCTGTCCATTACGGAGAACTGTGTCAGCAGTGGACGACTTGGTTTCAGGAAACAACTGAGAACTTGATTGAAACGGTAGCCTACAAACTGGTAGAACGTACTTTTGAGGTCTATCCTCTTGTCCAAGAAATAAAGCTGGAACTGAAAAAACCTTGGGCGCCAGTGCATTTGCCACTAGATACTTGCTCGGTAACCATTCATCGCCGTAAGCAACGGGCCTTTATCGCCCTAGGAAGCAATATGGGAGATAAGCAAGTAAACTTGAAGCAAGCCATTGATAACATGCGAGCTCGTGGTATCCATATTCTCAAAGAGTCTAGTGTCTTAACGACGGAGCCTTGGGGTGGTGTTGAGCAGGATAGCTTTGCTAATCAAGTGGTTGAGGTTGAAACCTGGTTGCCTGCCCCAGTGCTATTAGAGACCTTGTTAGCCATTGAGTCAGAGATGGGACGGGTGAGAGAAGTGCATTGGGGACCTCGTTTGATTGATTTGGACTTGCTCTTTGTGGAGGACCAGATCCTTTATACAGATGACCTTATCTTGCCTCATCCTTACATAGCGGAACGCCTTTTTGTCCTTGAGTCCTTACAGGAAATTGCACCTCATTTTATCCATCCTACATTAAAGCAACCTATCCGTAACTTGTATGATGCTTTGAAAAAATAGAAAAAACTCTAGTTTTCAGTCACTTGCAACTGAAGGCTAGAGTTTTTATACTTTTCGAAAATAAAATTCAAACCACGTTAGCTTCCATCTGTAACCTCAAAACAGTGTTTTGAGCAACCTGCGGCTAGCTTCCTAGTTTGTTCTTTGATTTTCATTGAGTATTAAAATAGGTCATTTTCTTCTGGGAGGAGGATAGTTTCTCTACCGTCCATATCTAAAACCAGTACTCTCGGGGGATAAAGAGGGTCAAAAGAATGGTTAAAGTCAAAATCAATAGCTGTAGGGAGATGTTGACTTGAAAAATGGAAGGTAATTTTTCCTTGGTTATTAAGCAATTGAAACTCGAGTTCTTCTTCCAATTCAAAGACATTTTTTAAGAAGTGGTCAATAATATACCAAAAAGAGTCAATGACATCATCAGGCAAGCTGGTAACAATGCCAAAACTAGCCGACCGCATGTGGGTATTGGTAAAAGCCATATCTTTGCCTCCTTTCTTTTTCCTTATCATACAGCAAATAGGATTAAAAATCAAGAAAAGGTGATTTTTTCTTCATAAACATAGTTTTCTATGAAATTTTTTTCAAACAATCTTCAAAAAATGCTTGAAAGTGTTTACAAATAGTGATAAAATGGAATAAGTAGAATCATGAAAACGAAATTTTCATACCGTCTCTTTTTTGGAGTCTCGTGAGGTATGATATAGAAAGGAAATGGAATGAATACAGACGATACAGTAACGATTTATGATGTCGCCCGTGAAGCAGGAGTTTCAATGGCGACGGTTAGCCGTGTAGTCAATGGCAATAAGAATGTAAAAGAGAATACTCGAAAAAAAGTGCTTGAGGTGATTGACCGTTTGGATTACCGTCCAAATGCAGTGGCGCGTGGTCTGGCAAGTAAAAAGACAACCACTGTCGGTGTCGTGATTCCAAATATTACCAATGGCTATTTTTCAACGCTTGCTAAAGGGATTGATGATATCGCTGAAATGTACAAGTACAATATCGTCCTTGCTAATAGTGATGAGGATGATGACAAGGAAGTTTCAGTGGTTAATACACTGTTTTCTAAGCAAGTGGATGGTATCATCTTTATGGGCTACCACTTGACTGAAAAAATTCGTTCAGAGTTTTCTCGTTCTCGAACACCAGTTGTTCTTGCAGGGACAGTGGATGTAGAACATCAGCTTCCAAGTGTCAATATTGACTACAAACAAGCAACGATTGATGCAGTAACCTACCTTGCTAAAGAAAATGAGCGCATTGCTTTCGTTAGCGGTCCACTAGTGGATGATATCAATGGTAAGGTTCGTTTGGTTGGCTACAAGGAAGCCTTGAAAAAAGCAGGTATTTCTTATAGCGAAGGATTGGTATTTGAGTCTAAATACACTTATGAAGATGGCTATGCCTTGGCAGAGCGTTTAATTTCATCAAACGCAACTGCAGCAGTTGTAACAGGTGATGAATTGGCAGCAGGTGTCTTGAACGGCCTTGCTGATAAGGGTGTGTCAGTACCAGAAGAATTTGAAATTATTACTAGTGATGATTCGCAAGTCTCACGCTTTACCCGTCCAAACTTGACAACTATTGCCCAACCTCTTTATGACCTTGGTGCTATTAGCATGCGTATGTTGACTAAGATTATGCACAAGGAAGAGTTGGAAGAACGTGAAGTTCTCTTACCTCATGGTTTGACAGAACGTCGTTCAACACGAAAACGTAAATAGAAAAAATCAGGGAATCGTGAAGATTTCCTGATTTGTTTTTAGAGAAGGGAATTAGCCTTCCATATAGTCTTTCAAAGCCTGTCCTGTTAGTCCAGCATTGAGGGCAATGAGGAGTTTCAGGCGAGCTTTTTGGGCGTTAAGTTCTTTGACAAAGAAAATACCGGCCTTTTGCAACTGTACGCCCCCACCTTGGTAGGCATAAACAGGTTCTGCGATACCGTTAAAGCATCGTGAAACCAGGGCGACTGGGATTCCTCTTTTCAGAAGGCTTTCTAATTTTTGAGCCGTTTCTTTGGGAATATTACCAGCTCCGAAGGCTTGGATAATCAAACCGTCCAATTGTTCCAAATCCAGCATATCAATCAGCTCATCTGTCATACCAGCATAAGCAGAGATGATAGGGACTAAGCCTTGTATGTGATTAAGGTCAAAGCGGACACGAGGTTCAGCTGTTTTAAAGTAGAGTATTTCCTGTTTCATGATCAGACCAAGTGGCCCGTGTGTTGGAGTCTGGAAGGTGCTGACGTTGGTCGTATGTGTTTTGGTGACATACTTGGCAGCGTGGATTTCATCGTTCATAACAACCAAAACTCCTTTGTCAGCAGCCTTGTCATCGCTAGCTACCCGCAAAGCACTCAGATAATTATAAACACCGTCACTACCGAGTTCGTTAGAGCTGCGCATGGCCCCTGTTAGAACGATAGGCATATGGGGAACTTCCATGGTATCAAGGAAATAGGCTGTTTCCTCTAAAGTATCGGTCCCGTGTGTGATCACCACTCCATCGTAGTTAGCCGCTTCCTCTTTAATTTTCTGGTAGAGGGCCAGCATATGCTTGGGTTTGATATGGGGGCTCGGCAGGTTAAACAAGTCCAAGGCGTGGACTTGGATTCCTTCAAGTGGGTTGGATACATGGTTCATGGGATTATCTGAACTCGTCACAACAGCGCCAGAAGCATCGGCCTGCATGGAAATAGTCCCACCCGTATGTAAAACAAGGATTTTCTTAGGCATGATTTACTCACTCTTTCTGAAATGTGGTATAATCATTGTATCACAAAAGGGGAGATTGGGATAGGATGGAAGTCAAAGCTGTTTTTTTTGATATCGATGGAACCTTGGTCAACGATCGCAAGAGTGTTTTGAAATCCACTAAGGACGCGATTAAAATTGTCAAAGAACAAGGGGTGCTTGTCGGCGTAGCGACAGGTCGAGGACCTTTTTTTGTTAAGGAATTGATGGACGATTTGGATCTGGATTTTGCGGTAACCTACAATGGCCAGTATATCTTTACTAAAGATAGAGTCTTGTTCACGAGCCCTATTTCCAAGCTACACTTGCGCCAGCTCATTACTTATGCTAAAAAAGAGGGCAAGGAGATTGCCCTAGGGACCAAGGATGCCATGTTGGGTTCTAAAATCATGTCCTTTGGTTTGGGTTCTTTTTCCCAACGAATCAGTCGCTTCGTTCCCTCTGTTTTAACTCGTACGGTGAGTCATTCCTTTAATTGTATGGTCAGCAAGGTTGTTCCCCAAAAGGAAGAAGACCTGCTTCATCTGATGAATCAGCCTATCTACCAAGTTTTGATGTTGATGACGCCAGAAGAATCTGAGAAGGCGGCAGCTGATTTTGAAGACTTGAAATTGACACGTAGTAATCCTTTTGCAGCGGATGTCATCAATCAAGGAAACTCTAAATTGGAAGGCATACGCCGAGTCGGGAAAGAATATGGTTTTGATCTCAACCAAGTTATGGCCTTTGGTGATTCGGATAACGACCTTGAAATGCTGGCTGGTGTCGGTATGTCAGTTGCTATGGGAAATGGTAGTAGCAGTGTCAAGGAAGTCGCCAAACACATCACCACCAGCAATCAGCAAGACGGAATCCACAAGGCCTTGGAACATTTTGGTGTTCTGGCCTCAGAAAAAGTCTTTGTCAGCCGTGACTATCATTTCAATAAGGTCAAGACCTTCCACCACATGATGGATGAACGAACCCAAGAAGAACCTCGAGCTTGGGATTTAGAAGGTGCAACCCACAGGGCTGGCTTTAAAATAGAAGAATTGGTGGAGTTTGTTAGAGCTGCCAGTCCTTCTGAAGAGGATTTTTGTCAAGCTCTATCACAACTTCATCAAGCTCTTGATAAGGCAGCAGATAAAGTAGCTAAGAAGACGCCTGCTCAGCAAGATTTGATAGGGCAAGTGGATGCCTTGATTGACACACTTTACTTTACCTACGGTAGTTTTGTTTTGATGGGAGTGGACCCAGAACGTATTTTTGATATTGTTCATCAGGCCAATATGGGGAAAATTTTTCCAGATGGCAAGGCTCATTTTGATCCAGTAACCCATAAAATCTTAAAGCCAGATGATTGGGAAGAAAAATATGCTCCAGAACCTGCTATTAAAAAGGAACTGCAGCGCCAGCTCAAGGCTTACGAACGCCATAAAGA
The DNA here is from genome assembly GCF_013277565.1 of Streptococcus sp. k-90. Lineage (GTDB taxonomy): Bacteria > Bacillota > Bacilli > Lactobacillales > Streptococcaceae > Streptococcus. The sequence continues at coordinate 41,738 of NZ_VMNE01000022.1, forward strand.
GAGAAATAATACTCAATGAAAATCAAATAGCAAACTAGGAAACTAGCCGCAGGCTGCTCAAAGCACTGCTTTGAGGTTGTAGATAGAACTGACGAAGTCAGCTCAAAACACTGTTTTGAGGTTGCAGATGAAACTGACGAAGTCAGTAACATATATACGGCAAGGCGACGTTGACGTGGTTTGAAGAGATTTTCGAAGAGTATAAATAGTAAACAAAAAGGAGTGCTGAGCTCCTTTTCTTCGTGACTATAAGGTTTTTTCTTGTTCTCTCACCACCAGCAAATCGACCTTAGCATGGCGGAGGATGTATTCAGAGGAAGAGCCGACCAAGAGGCGTTCAAAGGCGTTGAGACCAGTTGCGCCAACGAGGATGAGATCCACTTCCTCAGCATCTGGAATAGTACGTGCCAAGAGGGTTTTTGGATTTCCCATTTCAATAACGATATGAACATCTGCTACACCAGCATCTTTAGCACGTTTTTCGTACTCTTTCATCAGACTTTCAGCGTCGACTTGGAGTTCTTTGTAAACTTCAGCATCAAAGGTGGATACGCTTTGGAGTGCTCGTGTGTCAATGACATGAGCGATGGTGAGTTTAGCGTCGTTTCGTAGAGCAGAATGGACTCCCTTGACAAAAGCCAAGTCCGCTTCTTTAGAACCATCAATTGCGACCATGATATTTTGGTAACGTTGTGCCATAATGAAACCTCCTGAAATTTTCTTACTATAATTGTAAACCTTTTCACTATAGAAGTAAAGCAAAAAAGTATTTTTCAAAAGAATCTTAGCGCTTAAAATCTATATAAATATATGATAAAATAAAAGAAAAGATAGCAGGAAACAAGTGAAGGGAGGGAGAATGATGAAAAACTCTTTTCAAACATCAAATTTCCTTTATTATGGAATTATCCTAGTTTCAGTCTTGCTAGAAGTGATTATGATCTGGCAATTAGATAGGTTGATTCCGCTTCTTTATCCAGGTTTTGTTGGCTTTTTAGTCTTTCATGTACTCTACCATCTGTTATTGTTCCTAGTTGCAAAAAGAAGTGGGCGTTGGGATTGCTTGATGATATGGGGACTTTTCCTCATGTTCAATCTTCTTTATGACTCCTTTTTAGGCTTGCTTTTTCTAGGTTTATCTTTTGGTATGTGATGTGTCTTTGTAAAATGCCTGCTATCTCCCCTGTCTTGACCTCGCTTTTAGTGAGGCTTTTCTTCTGTAGGATTTTAGTAACACATTTCAGTAAACTTGTCGCATTCTCTTTCTAGTGGTATAATGTTACTATCTCGATGAATTGAGGAAACAAGATGAAAGAATATAACAAATCTAGTAAGTTAGAGCATGTTGCTTATGATATCCGTGGCCCTGTATTGGAAGAAGCCATGCGAATGCGAGCAAACGGAGAAAAGATTTTACGTCTGAATACAGGAAATCCAGCAGAATTTGGTTTTACAGCGCCAGACGAAGTCATTCATGACTTGATTATGAATGCGCGTGATAGTGAGGGGTATTCTGACTCCAAAGGGATTTTCTCAGCCCGTAAGGCCATCATGCAGTATTGCCAATTGAAGAAATTCCCAAACGTAGATATTGATGATATCTACCTTGGAAATGGTGTCAGTGAGCTGATTGTCATGTCCATGCAGGGACTTTTGGACAATGGAGACGAGGTCTTGGTGCCTATGCCAGACTATCCTCTATGGACAGCTGCTGTCAGCCTTGCTGGGGGAAATGCCGTTCACTATATCTGTGATGAAGCTGCAGAATGGTACCCAGATATTGACGATATCAAGTCAAAAATCACTTCCAATACCAAGGCAATCGTCCTTATCAATCCAAATAACCCAACTGGCGCCCTTTATCCTGAGGAACTCTTACTGGAGATTATTGAGATTGCCCGTCAAAACGATTTGATTATCTTTGCGGATGAAATTTACGACCGTATGGTCATGGATGGGCATGTGCATACGCCTGTGGCGAGCTTGGCACCAGATGTCTTCTGTGTCAGCATGAATGGTCTCTCAAAATCCCACCGTATTGCTGGTTTCCGTGTGGGTTGGATGGTCTTGTCTGGTCCTAAGACACACGTTAAAGGCTATATCGAAGGGCTCAATATGTTGTCCAATATGCGCCTTTGCTCTAACGTTTTGGCCCAGCAAGTCGTACAAACTTCCTTGGGTGGCCACCAATCAGTTGATGAATTGCTTCTTCCAGGTGGACGAATTTACGAGCAAAGAAACTTTATCTACAATGCCATTCAAGAAATCCCAGGTTTGTCTGCTGTTAAACCCAAAGCCGGACTCTATATCTTCCCTAAAATCGACCGAAATATGTACCGTATTGATGATGATGAGCAGTTTGTCCTTGATTTCTTGAAGCAGGAAAAGGTTCTCTTGGTTCATGGTCGAGGCTTTAACTGGAAGGAACCAGACCACTTCCGCATTGTTTACCTTCCTCGTGTTGATGAGTTAGCCCAAATCCAAGAAAAGATGACTCGTTTCTTGAAACAGTATCGTAGATAGGGCTTACATCAGAAAAAGCGTTAAAAAGCTGGAAACATTTGCCTAGAGCTATTGACAAAAGTAAAAGAATCAGATAGAATAGTAAAGTATGTTTAGTAACTGATCACTTTATAGCCGGCTAAACGAATACAAAATCTATGAGGAGGTATTCATCGTGAAACGTACTTATCAACCAAGTAAACTTCGTCGTGCGCGCAAACACGGATTCCGTAACCGTATGTCAACTAAAAACGGTCGTCGCGTATTGGCAGCTCGTCGTCGTAAAGGACGCAAAGTTTTGGCTGCATAATCCAAACGAACCATATCAAAAATCAGTAGGAACTCGAGTCTACTGATTTTTATTTTTGTAAAAAAAGCTCAAAATACTTTATATTTTTGCTCAAATGGTGTATAATATTTCACATACTGTAAAAAATGGAGAATAATCATGAAGAAATCAAAAGTTATGCTTTTTGGAGCTATGGCTTTGACAGCAGGTCTAGCTCTAGCGGCATGTGGGTCTTCCCAATCAAGTAATACAGACAAGACTTACTCTTATATCTTTGTTAATAACCCAGATACCTTGGATTATATTACCTCTACACGAGATTCTACATCTAGTATCACAACCAACTTGATTGATGGTTTGTTGGAAAATGACCAGTACGGCAATCTCATCCCGTCTATGGCTGAGTCATGGACTGTATCAAAAGATGGTTTGACCTACACTTATAAGATCCGTCAGGGGGCCAAATGGTACACTTCTGAAGGAGAAGAGTATGCGGATGTAACAGCTCATGATTTTGTGACTGGTCTTAAGTATGCGGCGGATAAAAAGGCTGAAAACTTGTACTTGGTACAAGACTCTATTAAAGGGTTAGCAGACTATGTTGAAGGGCAATCATCTGATTTTGGAACTGTTGGTGTTAAGGCGGTGGATGATTACACGCTACAATACACTCTCAACCAGCCTGAGACTTATTGGAACTCTAAAACAACAGCAAGTATTCTTAGTCCGGTAAACGAAGCTTTCTTGAAGTCTAAGGGAGATGACTTTGGAAGTGTGACACCATCAAGTATCTTGTCAAATGGTCCTTACTTATTTAAATCATTCACATCAAAATCTTTGATTGAACTTGATAAAAACCCTAATTACTGGGATAAGGACAATGTTAAAATCGAGAAAGTGAAACTTTCTTTCTTTGACGGTTCTGACCAAGACAGCATTGCAAGAGGTTTCTTGGATGGTAACTATACTGATGGCCGTATCTTCCCAACAAGTTCAGTCTTTTCTGAGCTTAAGAAGGGAAATGAGGACAAGATTACCTATACACCGCAAAATTCAGTTACTTTCTATTATCTTTTCAATGTGAATCGTCAAAGCTACAAGCAGACTATGAAACAGTCTGATAAGGAAAAGACAGATTCACGCGCAGCTATGCAAAATAAGGATTTCCGTCAGGCTATCAACTTTGCCTTTGACCGTCATGCTTATGCAGCACAGACAAATGGTGAAGATGGAGCAGACCGTATCTTACGTAACACGATTACACCAAGTAACTTTGTCCAAGTTGGCGATAAGAACTTCGGTGATATTGTCAATGAAAAAATTGTTAACTACGGTAAAGATTGGGCAAATATCAACCTAAACGATGGTAAGCAAGCCTTCTTGAACCCTGACAAGGCCAAAGAGAAATTTGCTAAGGCTAAAGAAAGTCTTCAAGCTCAGGGAGTAACCTTCCCAATTCATTTGGATATGCCAGTTGACCAGACTGCTAAGCTAGATGTGCAACAGGCTGGCTCTCTCAAGCAAACAGTAGAAGCCACTCTTGGTAAGGATAATGTTGTCATCGATGTTATCCAACTTTCTCCAGATGAAAAAGATCAGGCAACCTACTTTGCAGATACAGCAGAACAAAAAGACTACGATATTGACGTCTCAGGATGGGGTGGAGACTACTCGGATCCGAAGACTTACCTAGCGATTCTAGATCCAGAGACTGGTTCTCAGTTGAAAAACATGGGCTTGTCTGAAGGAAAAGACAAGGAAGTTAAGGATAAGATTGGTCTTGCTGACTACAAGAAACTCTTGGATCAGGCAGATGCTGAAATCACAGATACTAATGCTCGCTATGAAAAATATGCTGAAGCCCAAGCTTGGTTGACAGATAGTGCCCTCTTCCTACCAGTTCAAAGTGGCGGAGCCAATCCAATCTTCCGTAAGACAGTACCGTTTACAGGCCCATTCTCATTCGTTGGTCATAAGGGAAATGCGGACAACTACAAATATGTTGAATTGCAAAAAGAGCCAGTAACTGCTAAACAATACCAAGAACTCTATGAAAAATGGCTGAAAGAAAAAGCTGAGTCAAATAAAAAAGCTCAGGAAGATTTAGCTAACCACATTCAATAGTATTCCTAGTCATGCTTTTCAGTTAATACTCTTCGAAAATCTCTTCAAACCACGTCAGCTTCACCTTGCCGTAGGTATGTTACTGACTTCGTCAGTTTCATCTACAACCTCAAAGCAGTGCTTTGAGCAGCCTGCGGCTAGCTTCCTAGTTTGCTCTTTGATTTTCATTGAGTATAAGCCTAGTGACTGGATTCATAAAAAGGCCTTACCAGATACTTCTTGGTTCTGGTAGGGCCTTTTCTTTATTCTTTTAAGTGATAAGAGTAGCTAGCAACAACGACGTCTTGGTGCCAACGAAGGGCGTATTTGAGTTTGAGACTCATCTGATTGTGCAGGATATTCTGCCAAGGTTTATTAGGGATAAACTGGGGTATTAGGACTACTTGCTAAGGCCCATAGGCGATGGAGGACAGAGCGCCGCTTGACAAGATGGTCAAGGTCTGTATTTTTTCCAGTAGTCCCCCTTCGCCTTCGGTCGAGGACTTAAGAGGACGACCGATGAAGGTCTGTTTTAATTTTGTAAACATGATCATTTCCTTTATTGAAAAATTCAATAAGTGTTATTATACTGTTTTGAAAAAAGAGCATCAAGAGATGATAATGGGTTTTAGAATATTTTTTTCAGATGGGGAGAGAGGTCAGTTTTTTTGCTATAATAGTAGATAGAAAACGAGGTTAGAAGAGATGATTTTTGATACACATACACACTTGAATGTAGAAGAATTTGCAGGTCGTGAGGCAGAAGAAATTACCTTGGCTGCTGAGATGGGTGTGACACAGATGAATATTGTTGGTTTTGATCAACCGACGATTGAGCGTGCCTTGGAGTTGGTAGATGAGTATGAGCAACTTTACGCGACTATTGGTTGGCATCCGACAGAGGCAGGGACTTATACAGAGGAGATTGAAGACTACTTGCTTGATAAGCTCAAACATCCCAAGGTTGTTGCTTTAGGTGAGATTGGTTTGGATTATCATTGGATGACAGCGTCAAAAGAGGTGCAGGAGCAGGTTTTTCGCCGTCAGATTCAGCTATCTAAGGATTTGGATTTGCCTTTTGTTGTCCATACACGTGATGCGCTAGAAGATACCTATGAGATTATCAAGAGCGAGGGCGTTGGTCCTCGAGGTGGCATCATGCATTCATTTTCAGGGACGCTTGAGTGGGCAGAGAAGTTTGTCGCGCTTGGCATGACTATTTCCTTCTCAGGAGTGGTGACTTTCAAGAAGGCAACTGACATCCAAGAAGCAGCTAAAGAGTTACCTTTGGACAAGATTTTGGTGGAAACAGATGCGCCTTACTTAGCACCTGTACCCAAGCGTGGTCGCGAAAACAAAACAGCCTATACTCGCTATGTAGTGGACTTTATCGCGGATTTGCGTGGCATGACGACAGAAGAGTTAGCCACAGTAACAACTGCAAATGCAGAGCGCATTTTTGGATTGGACAGCAAGTAATGAAAGAAAAAATTTCTCAAGTCATCGTGGTTGAAGGTCGCGATGATACGGCCAATCTCAAGCGTTTCTTTGATGTGGATACTTATGAGACACGAGGTTCTGCCATCAATGATCAGGATATAGAGCGGATTCAGCGCCTGCACCAACGTCATGGAGTTATTGTCTTTACAGACCCAGATTTTAATGGGGAGCGGATTCGGCGCATGATTATGACGGCCATTCCAACGGTTCAGCATGCCTTCCTCAAACGAGATGAAGCTGTTCCTAAGTCCAAAACTAAGGGGCGTTCTCTGGGAATTGAGCATGCCAGCTATGAAGACCTGAAAACAGCTCTAGCTCAGGTGACAGAACAATTTGAACATGAGAGCCAGTTTGATATCAGTCGTAGCGATTTGATTCGCCTTGGTTTTCTAGCAGGGGCAGATAGCCGTAAGCGCAGAGAATATCTGGGAGAGGCTCTCCGAATCGGCTATTCTAACGGCAAGCAACTTCTCAAGCGCCTAGAGTTGTTTGGGGTCACCTTGGCAGAAGTGGAAGAAGCTATGAAAAGTTATGAGTAGGAAAGATGTGCCCGTTACAATTTTTTAAATTTCCCAGTATTTTTCGAAGCAGGTAGAAGAGGAGACGTCTGATGTTAATTGGTCAAAAAATTAAAGAGATTCGGATAGAAAAAGGAATTAGTCGTCCAGATTTTTGTGGAGATGAGCAAGAACTGACAGTTCGTCAACTGTCGCGAATTGAAAGTGGAGCTTCGCAACCGAGTTTGCCGAAGTTAGACTATATTGCTCGTCGTTTAGGAGTTCCAGCTTATAGCCTTATGCCGGATTTTTCAGCTCTTCCTCCTGCTTATTTAGAATTGAAATACCAGATTTTACGTGAACCAATCTATGGTAAAGAAGAGGAATACGATAAGAAAGAAGCGTGTTTGGAAGAGATTTATAAAATATACTTTGATAATCTTCCTAAAGAAGAACAATTAGTATGTGAAGTATTGCAGGCGTGTTTAGATACTTCTAGAACTAGAAGGCCTGAATACGCAGAGTTAATACTTGAGGAACATATGCCTCAGATTATAGAAAAAGAAGCTTATTCAATAAATGATATGTTGTTGATTCGTTTGTTTTTTTATCAAATGCTTATTAGAAAAGATCTTGCCAAATTTGTGAATCAAATCGAAAAGCTAATGCTCTTTCTTTTAGAACAGAAGAAGGTAACTCAATTAGAAAACTTCTTTATAATTAGAGATACTCTTATTTCAGGAATGTGTTGTCTTGAAAAGGTAGGAGTAACGGATTGCTTTAATGATTATCTATCGTGTTTACAAGAAATTATGGATAAAACCCAAGATTATCAAAAGAAACCCCTTGTATTTATGTTTTTGTGGAAGCAAGCATTAAGAGTAGAAAGAGATTTTAGTTTATCTGAATCATTTTATCAGTCTTCTAAAACATTTGCGCAGCTAATTGGAGATGAATTTCTAGTAAAGAAATTGACAGAGGAATGGCAAGAGGATGTAAAAAAATATTTATAAACATAGTAAAGCATAGTGAAGCAATGACAAAAATGTCCTTGTTCTGGTCTTGAAATAGTTCTAAAGTTCGTCTTTAGGGCTGTTTTTAATATATAAGTTAAAAATAAAATGAAATAGTTAGATTCTAAGGACATTGATGTCCTTGGTAGTTCTTGAAGAAACGGATATAATGTATTTGAAGATGTTGCTAGTGGAAAGAACTTAATATGCTTCTTAACATTGTAGTGACTGTGGTCACCTTCTCACTAAGTGACCAAGTAACTTTTTGGAGGAAATGATGAAACGTTTATTTATTTTGGTTTCAATGGTATTGGTATCGCTTTATATGGTGATAACTTCCGTTGACCATCGAGAAGAGATTTTATTTGGTAACTATCCCTCTGTTGATGTGACAGGAATGGTGATAAATCAACCAGTAGCTGGTCGCGAAGAGGTGACAGAGGCTTTGAGTCACTTGGCGGTAGAGCATAATAGTCTCATCGCCCGTCGGATCGTTGAGCCAAATGAAGCTGGAGAAACACGCTTTACCTATGCCACTTATGGTCAGGGAGAGCTTCCAGCAGGTCTGACCATTTCCTCCAAGGAGAGTGCAGAAACGAGTGATTTATTAGGGTCTTACTTGATTGTGTCAGGAAGTTTGGATGGAGTGAGCTTACAGACCACCTTGAAAGAACTTGGCTATCAAGGCTTTGTTTCGAATGGAGAAGATTCATTTTCGATAGTCTTACTATTGGCTGTCACCCCTATGGTGCTACTGAGTTTAGCTATTTTTCTGCTGACCTTTATGAGTTTGACTCTGATTTATCGGATAAAATCCCTCCGTCAAGCAGGGATTCGTTTAATAGCTGGTGAGAGCTTGTTTGGGGTTGCTCTCAGACCAGTATTAGAAGATATGAGACAGCTTATCTTCTCGGTGATGGTATCCAGTTTTTTGGGAGTGGGAATTCTCTGGTATCAAGGTGCCTTGTTTATGGCAACGGTGCAACTGGTCATCATTGGTCTTTTGCTTTATGGATTGGCCTTGATAGGGATTTCTACCTTACTAAGTGTCGTGTATCTACTTGGTTTACAGGAAAATAGTCTGGTGGATCTATTGAAAGGGAAACTCCCTCTCAAACGTATGATGACATTGATGATGGTGGGGCAACTCTTGGCCGTGCTGGTAGTCGGCTCGAGTGCGACTGCTCTCCTACCCCACTACCGTGAAATGCAGGAGATGGAGAGAGCTAGCGATAAATGGAGCCAGTCCTCAGATCGTTACCGTCTATCCTTTGGTTGGTCTAGTGCATTTGCCGATGAAGAAGGAATGCGTAAGGAGAATCGCGAGTGGCAGACATTTACTGAAGAACGGTTAGCCAATACAGACTCTTTTTATATCATGAGCAATGTTGACAATTTCTCAGATGGAGCAGAAGTAGACCTAGATGGCAATCGTTTCAATGACTACACACCAGCAGGGAATGTCATCTATGTCTCACCGCGCTATCTGATAGAAGAAAAGGTTACCATTTCTTCAGAGTTTATGGACAAGATGCAAAACTTGTCTGAGGGAGAGTTTGGGCTGATCTTGCCTGAGAGCTTGCGAGAGCAGTCTGCCTACTATCAAGGATTATTTACAGACTACCTGCAAAACTTTTCATCTGAAAGTGTAGAAGCGACGAGTCAGAAACACTACCTTCCACAGTTAACGCTAGCTTTTACAGAAACAGGACAGGAACGCTTCCTCTATAACGATGGGTACAAGACGACACGTCAATATCTAAAAGATCCGATTATTGTAGTTCTAACGCCGCAAGCGACTGGAACAAGACCTGTTGCAGGGATGTTGTGGGGAACTACGGCTAATAGTGCCTTGAAACTAGATCGATATGGAGACAGCATCACATCTCTAAAAGAGCAAGGTCTGTATCACAAAGTCTCTTATTTGGTAAAAAGCCAGCTATTTTTTGCCAAGGTACTAAATGACAAACGGATGGAGTTTTACTCTCTCCTTATTGGGACGATTTTGACCCTGTCTACGGCTATCTTGTTATTTGATTCTATGAATCTTCTCTATTTTGAGCAGTTTAGACGGGAGATCATGATTAAACGTCTTTCTGGTATGACAATCTATGAGCTTCATGGCAAGTATTTACTGGCGCAAGGAGGAGTTCTCTTACTTGGGCTAATCCTATCTAGTGTTTTGACAGGAGATAGCTTGATTAGCGCTCTAGTTGTAGCTTTGTTTACGCTTAACGCTCTGTTGATTTTAGTAAGGCAGGATAAAAAGGAAGAATCTGGTAGCATGGCAGTATTGAAAGGAAAATAAGATGATTGATATTCAAGGATTGGAAAAGAAGTTTAATGACCGCGCGATTTTCTCTGGTTTAAATCTCAAGCTGGAGAAGGGCAAGGTCTATGCCTTAATCGGAAAGAGTGGAAGCGGAAAGACGACGCTGCTGAATATCTTAGGCAAACTAGAAAAGATAGATGGAGGAAGGGTTCTCTATCAGGGGAAAGATTTAAAAACCACTCCCACTCGTGAGTATTTTCGAGACCAGATGGGCTATCTCTTTCAAAATTTTGGACTCTTAGAAAACCAATCAATCAAAGAGAATTTGGATTTGGGCTTTGTCGGTCAAAAAATTTCAAAAGTAGAACGTTTGGAAAGGCAAGTAGAGGCTTTAGAAAAGGTTAATCTAGGGTATTTGGATCTAGAACAAAAAATTTATACTTTATCTGGGGGAGAGGCCCAACGAGTTGCCCTTGCGAAGACTATTTTGAAAAATCCACCCTTGATTTTAGCGGATGAACCAACAGCAGCTCTTGATCCTGAAAATTCAGAGGAGGTTATGAATCTCTTGGTGGGCTTGAAAGATGAAAATCGAATTATCATCATTGCGACCCATAATCCCCTAGTCTGGAATAAGGCCGATGAAATCATTGATATGAGGGAGCTTGCTCATGTGTGAAAAAATTCGTATTCGCAGGGTATCTGATTATCCTAGTGCCAGAGGTGGTTTAGAAGATATTCTCATCATGGAAAATATGACCAATCATCTCCTTTTGGTTCAAATCCGAGTGAATGGGTATTTGCTTGATTTTGCTAGTATTGAAGGGCAAAGGCAAAAGCATTATCGTTTGAAAAATTTACCTCAAACGGTTGAACTGACAGTAGACGATGTGGAGGAGGATGTAGATTTGACCTTACCTGAAAATCGAAGTTATCAAGAAGATGATTTTTTCGAACGGATGTTTCGAGAGAACCGATAAGTCCACCTTTAAAGATTTCCAAAACTATCTTTCTTCATGAGGAAAGATAGTTTTTTGGTATGATTTTCACCCCCAAAATACAAGGGGAATGTGTTACAATAGTAGTAACAGATAATAGAAAAGAGAATAGATGAGAATTGCAGATTATAGCGTGACTAAGGCAGTGCTGGAGCGTCACGGTTTTACCTTTAAAAAGTCCTTTGGGCAAAATTTCTTGACGGATACCAATATTCTTCAAAAAATCGTGGATACGGCTGAAATTGATGACCAGGTCAATGTTATCGAAATCGGGCCAGGTATTGGTGCCTTGACCGAGTTTCTGGCTGAGCGTGCAGCAGAGGTCATGGCCTTTGAGATTGACCACCGGTTGGTGCCGATTTTGGCAGATACCCTGCGTGATTTTGATAATGTAACCGTAGTTAACGAAGATATTCTCAAGGTTGATTTGGCGCAACATATCCAGAATTTCAAAAATCCTGACCTGCCCATCAAGGTAGTGGCTAATTTGCCTTATTACATCACGACGCCTATTCTCATGTACTTGATTGAAAGTGGCATTCCGTTTAGTGAGTTTGTGGTCATGATGCAAAAAGAAGTGGCAGATCGTATCTCAGCTCAACCGAATACCAAGGCTTATGGTAGCTTGTCGATTGCGGTGCAGTATTACATGACTGCCAAGGTTGCCTTTATCGTACCTCGTACGGTCTTTGTGCCAGCGCCAAATGTGGACTCAGCTATCTTGAAAATGGTGCGTCGTCCAGAGCCAGCCGTAGCAGTGGAAGACGAGAACTTCTTCTTTAAGGTTTCCAAGGCTAGTTTCACCCATCGCCGCAAGACCTTGTGGAATAACTTGACAGGTTACTTTGGCAAGACTGAGGAAGTCAAGGACAAGCTGACCAAGGCCTTGGACCAAGCGGGCTTGTCACCAAGTGTACGTGGGGAAGCTCTCAGCTTGGCAGAATTTGCCAGCCTAGCAGATGCGCTTAAAGGGCAAGGACTCTAAGATGCAGGGACAAATCATTAAAGCCTTGGCTGGGTTCTACTATGTAGAAAGTGATGGTCAGGTTTATCAAACACGCGCGCGTGGGAATTTCCGTAAAAAAGGCCATACTCCCTACGTTGGGGATTTGGTCGACTTTTCTGCCGAGGAAAATTCAGAGGGCTATATCCTCAAGATTCACGAACGGAAAAATAGTCTGGTCCGTCCGCCTATTGTCAATATTGACCAAGCTGTAGTGATCATGTCTGTCAAGGAACCGGACTTCAACAGCAATTTGCTGGATCGCTTCTTGGTTCTTTTGGAACACAAGGGCATCCATCCCATTGTCTATATTTCCAAGATGGATTTGTTGGAAGATAGAGGAGAATTGGATTTTTATGAACAGACTTATGGTGACATCGGCTATGACTTTGTGACCAGTAAAGAGGAACTCCTGCCTTTGTTAACAGGAAAGGTTACGGTCTTTATGGGGCAGACAGGTGTTGGGAAGTCAACTCTTCTCAATAAAATCGCACCAGACCTTAATCTTGAAACAGGAGAAATTTCAGACAGTCTGGGTCGTGGTCGTCATACCACTCGAGCTGTTAGTTTTTACAACCTTAATGGGGGTAAAATCGCGGACACACCAGGTTTTTCATCACTGGATTATGAAGTGTCAACGGCTGAAGAACTTAATCAGGCCTTTCCAGAGATTGATAGTGTCAGTCGAGACTGCAAATTCCGTACTTGTACCCATACCCACGAGCCGTCCTGTGCAGTGAAGCCAGCAGTCGAGGAGGGAGTCATTGCGTCCTTCCGTTTTGACAACTACCTGCAATTCCTTAGCGAAATTGAAAATCGTAGAGAAACCTACAAAAAAGTCAGCAAAAAAATTCCAAAATAAGGAGAAACCTATGTCTCAATACAAGATTGCTCCGTCAATTCTGGCAGCAGATTATGCCAACTTTGAACGTGAAATCAAACGCCTAGAAGCAACTGGGGCAGAGTATGCCCATATCGATATCATGGATGGTCACTTTGTGCCACAAATCAGTTTTGGTGCGGGTGTGGTCGAATCTCTTCGTCCCCATAGCAAGATGGTCTTTGACTGCCATTTGATGGTAGCTAATCCAGAGCATCATCTGGAAGACTTTGCGCGTGCGGGAGCAGATATCATCAGCATCCATGTAGAAGCAACGCCTCATATTCATGGTGCCCTCCAAAAAATTCGTTCACTCGGTGTCAAGCCATCTGTTGTTATCAATCCTGGTACGCCTGTTGAAGCTATCAAGCACGTCCTTCATCTAGTTGACCAAGTCCTAGTCATGACAGTTAACCCTGGATTTGGTGGTCAAGCCTTTCTGCCAGAAACCATGGATAAGGTTCGTGAGCTGGTTGCCCTTCGTGATGAAAAAGGTTTGAACTTTGAGATTGAAGTGGATGGTGGGATTGATGATAAAACGATTGCTCAAGCCAAAGAAGCTGGTGCGACCGTTTTTGTAGCAGGTTCCTATGTCTTTAAGGGAGATGTCAATGAGCGAGTACAAACTCTCAGAAAACAACTGGACTAGGGTTGCCGTTTTTGCAGGCGGAGACCGCGGTCATTATCGGACAGATTTTGATGCTTTTGTTGGTGTGGATAGAGGCTCGCTCTGGGTCTTGGAAGAAGATTTGCCTCTTGCTCTAGCAGTTGGAGATTTTGATTCTGTGACCGAAGAAGAGCGACAGGTGATTCAAAAACGTGCCCAGCATTTTGTTCAAGCCCGACCAGAAAAAGATGATACTGATTTGGAATTGGCTCTCTTAACCATCTTTGAGCAAAATCCTCAGGTTGAGGTTACTATTTTCGGTGCTTTAGGTGGTCGTATTGATCACATGTTGGCTAATGTCTTTCTACCTAGCAATCCTAAGTTGGCTCCCTATATGCGTCAGATAGCGATTGAGGATGGGCAAAACTTGATTGCCTATTGTCCAGAAGGGATCAGTCAGCTTCAACCTCGTTCAGACTACGACTATCTTGCCTTTATGCCGGTTCGGGATAGCCAGTTGACTATTCTTGGTGCCAAGTATGAGTTGACAGAGGACAATTTTTTCTTTAAAAAAGTGTACGCTTCTAACGAATATATAGATAGGGAAGTTTCGGTGACTTGCCCAGATGGCTATGTGGTCGTGCTGCATAGCAAGGACAGGAGGTAGGATGGAAAGTTTACTTGTTCTATTATTGATTGTCAACCTAGCTGGACTCTTTCTGATTTGGCAGAGGCAGGATAAGCAGGAAAAACATCTGACCAAGAGCTTGGAGGATCAGGCAGATCACTTGTCAGACCAGTTGGATTACCGCTTTGAACAAGCCAGACAAGCCAGCCAGTTGGACCAAAAAGATTTGGAAGTGGCTGTCAGCGACCGTTTGCAAGAAGTGCGAATCGAATTGCACCAAGGCCTGACGCAGGTCCGTCAAGAAATGACTGAGAATCTCCTCCAAACCAGGGATAAGACTGACCAACGTCTCCAAGCCTTGCAGGAATCAAATGAGCAACGTTTGGAACAAATGCGCCAGACAGTCGAGGAAAAACTAGAAAAGACCTTGCAGACGCGCTTGCAGGCCTCCTTTGAGACAGTTTCCAAACAACTGGAGTCTGTCAATCGTGGCCTTGGAGAAATGCAGACAGTTGCCCGTGATGTTGGTGCCCTCAACAAGGTTCTCTCAGGAACCAAAACGCGAGGAATTCTGGGGGAATTGCAACTGGGGCAAATCATCGAGGATATCATGACCCCTGCCCAGTATGAACGAGAATTCGCAACAGTTGAAAACTCTAGCGAGCGAGTGGAGTATGCCATCAAGCTTCCTGGGCAAGGCGACCAGGAATACGTCTATCTGCCAATTGACTCTAAGTTTCCACTGGCAGATTATTACCGCCTAGAAGAAGCCTATGAAGTAGGTGACAAGGATGAAATCGAACGCTGTCGTAAGTCACTCTTAGCAAGCGTCAAGCGCTTTGCCAAGGATATCAAGAACAAGTACATAGCACCACCTCGGACGACCAATTTTGGAGTTTTGTTTGTTCCGACAGAAGGTCTCTACTCAGAAATCGTCCGCAATCCTGTCTTCTTTGATGACTTGAGACGGGAGGAGCAGATTATTGTTGCAGGTCCAAGTACACTGTCAGCTCTCCTTAATTCCCTATCAGTTGGTTTCAAGACTCTCAATATTCAAAAGAGTGCCGACCATATCAGTAAGACCCTTGCCAGTGTCAAGACTGAGTTTGGCAAGTTTGGGGGGATTTTGGTCAAGGCACAAAAACATCTTCAACATGCCTCTGGCAATATTGATGAATTATTAAACCGTCGCACCACAGCTATCGAGCGGACGCTCCGTCACATTGAGTTGTCAGAAGGTGAGCCTGCGCTTGATCTACTCCATTTCCAAGAAAATGAGGAAGAATATGAAGATTAGTCACATGAAAAAAGATGAGCTGTTTGAAGGCTTTTACCTAATCAAATCAGCTGACCTGAGGCAAACTCGAGCTGGGAAAAACTACCTAGCCTTTACCTTCCAAGATGATAGTGGCGAGATTGATGGGAAGCTCTGGGATGCCCAACCTCATAACATTGAGGCCTTTACCGCAGGTAAGGTTGTCCACATGAAAGGGCGCCGAGAAGTTTATAACAACACCCCTCAAGTCAATCAAATTACTCTCCGCCTGCCTCAACCTGGCGAACCCAATGATCCAGCTGATTTCAAGGTCAAGTCACCAGTTGATGTTAAGGAAATCCGCGACTATATGTCGCAAATGATTTTTAAAATTGAAAATCCTGTCTGGCAACGAATTGTCCGAAATCTTTACACCAAGTACGATAAGGAATTCTATTCTTATCCAGCTGCTAAGACCAACCACCATGCCTTTGAAACGGGCTTGGCCTATCATACAGCGACCATGGTGCGTTTGGCAGATGTCGTTAGCGAGGTCTATCCTCAGCTTAATAAGAGTCTGCTTTATGCGGGGATTATGCTGCATGACTTGGCTAAGGTCATCGAGTTGACGGGACCAGATCAGACCGAGTACACAGTTAGAGGCAATCTTCTTGGGCATATTGCTCTAATTGATAGCGAAATTACCAAGACAGTTATGGAACTTGGCATTGATGATACCAAGGAAGAAGTCGTTCTGCTTCGTCACGTCATCCTCAGTCACCACGGCTTACTTGAGTATGGAAGCCCAGTCCGTCCACGCATTATGGAAGCAGAGATTATCCATATGATTGACAATCTGGATGCAAGCATGATGATGATGTCAACAGCTCTTGCTTTGGTGGATAAGGGAGAGATGACCAATAAAATCTTCGCTATGGACAATCGTTCCTTCTATAAACCAGATTTAGATTAATAATTTAAGAAAAATGAGCATTTTTTAGGATAAGAATGTTCGTTTTTTTATGTGAATATGGTATAATAGATAAAATATCAAAATTAAATGAAATGGGAAATAGAAATGAAATTAAGAAGAAGTGATCGGATGGTTGTCATTTCCAACTATTTGATTAATAATCCTTATAAACTAACTAGTCTCAATACTTTTGCTGAAAAGTATGAATCTGCTAAATCATCCATCTCAGAAGATATCGTCATTATCAAACGCGCCTTTGAGGAAATCGAAATCGGCCACATCCAGACTGTGACTGGGGCTGGCGGAGGTGTCATCTTTACACCATCAATCTCAAACCATGATGCTAAGGAAATGGTTGAGGACTTGCGTGCCAAGTTGTCAGAAAATGACCGAATCTTGCCGGGTGGCTATATCTACCTGTCTGATTTGCTTAGCACACCAGCCATCTTGAAAAATATTGGTCGTATTATTGCCAAGAGCTTTATGGACCAAAAAATTGATGCGGTTATGACCGTAGCGACTAAGGGTGTGCCACTTGCAAATGCAGTTGCCAATGTCCTCAATGTTCCCTTTGTCATTGTGCGCCGTGACCTGAAAATTACCGAAGGTTCAACTGTCAGCGTCAACTATGTATCAGGTTCAAGTGGTGACCGCATTGAGAAAATGTTCCTTTCAAAACGTAGTCTCAAGGCAGGCAGTCGTGTCTTGATTGTGGATGACTTCTTGAAAGGTGGCGGAACTGTCAACGGGATGATTAGTCTTTTGCGCGAGTTCGATTCAGAATTGGCAGGGGTAGCGGTCTTTGCGGACAATGCCCAAGAAGAACGTGAAAAGCAGTTTGACTACAAGTCACTCTTGAAGGTAACCAATATTGATGTCAAGAATCAAGCCATCGATGTTGAGGTTGGCAATATTTTTGATGAAGATAAATAAGAGATAGAACTAAAGGTTGGAACGATTGTCCCAGCCTTTCTTTGCAAATAGAATAGAAGGAAGCTTATGAAGACACCATTTATCAATAGAGAAGAGTTAGAAGCGATTGTTGCCGAGTTCCCAACTCCCTTTCACTTGTATGATGAGAAGGGAATTCGTGAGAAGGCCAGAGCCGTCAACCAAGCCTTTTCGTGGAACAAGGGCTTTAAAGAATATTTTGCAGTTAAGGCTACTCCAACCCCAGCTATCTTGAAAATTCTCCAAGAGGAAGGCTGTGGCGTGGATTGCTCTAGTTATGTAGAGCTTTTGATGAGTCATAAACTGAATTTCCCTGGTTCTGAGATTATGTTCTCTTCAAATAACACGCCAGACAAGGAATATGCCTATGCGCGTGAATTGGGTGCGACCATTAACTTGGATGCTTTTGAAGATATTGAACATCTAGAGAGAGCAGCAGGTATTCCAGAAATCATCTCATGTCGTTACAATCCTGGAGGCGTTTTTGAGCTAGGAACAGATATTATGGATAATCCTGGAGAAGCCAAGTTTGGCATGACCAAGGACCAGCTCTTTGAAGCTTTTGCCATCTTGAAGGAAAAAGGAGCCAAGACTTTTGGGATTCACTCCTTTCTAGCATCCAATACCGTCACCCATCTCTATTATCCAGAGTTGGCGCGTCAGCTCTTTGAATTGGCTGTTGAAATCAAGGAAAAGTTGGGCATTTCGCTAGACTTTATCAATCTTTCTGGCGGTATTGGTGTCAACTATCGTCCAGACCAGGAGCCAAATGATATCGCTTTGATTGGTGAGGGAGTTCGTAAGGTTTATGAAGAGGTTCTTACGCCAGCAGGTCTTGATCAGGTCAAGATTTTCACCGAATTGGGTCGTTTTATGTTGGCCCCTCACGGAGCTTTGGTTACAAGAGTGACTCATAAGAAGGAAACCTACCGTACCTATCTCGGTGTTGATGCATCAGCAGTCAACCTCATGCGTCCAGCTATGTACGGAGCCTACCATCATATTACTAACGTGACCCATCCAGATGGACCAGCTGAAGTTGTAGATGTGGTTGGTTCA
The DNA here is from genome assembly GCF_013277565.1 of Streptococcus sp. k-90. GTDB lineage: Bacteria > Bacillota > Bacilli > Lactobacillales > Streptococcaceae > Streptococcus. The sequence goes on from NZ_VMNE01000022.1 coordinate 60,268, forward strand.
CTCTGTGAAAACAATGATAAATTTGCAGTGAATCGCGAAATGCCTCATACAGAAATCGGTGATTTGCTGGTCATTCATGATACAGGTGCCCACGGTTTTTCAATGGGCTACCAGTACAACGCCAAACTTCGTTCTGCGGAAATCCTCTATACCGAAGAAGGTAAAGCCCGTCAAATCCGCCGTGCAGAGCGCCCTGAGGACTACTTTGCAACCTTGTATGGCTTTGATTTTGAAGAATAAAATGATAAGTAATTGAAAATGAAATTGAAAAACAGATTGCTTTCTAAAAAATAGGCAAAAATCTTGTTTTTCTTTCAAGTCATGATATAATAAAACTATAAAACGTTTTCAAGGAAGGTAACGATATGTCTGAAGAAACAATTGATTATGGACAAGTGACAGGAATGGTGCATTCGACAGAAAGCTTTGGGTCAGTAGATGGGCCTGGTATTCGCTTTATTGTCTTTTTGCAGGGCTGTCACATGCGTTGCCAGTATTGCCACAACCCGGACACTTGGGCTATGGAGTCCAATAAATCACGTGAACGGACGGTAGATGATGTCTTGACAGAAGCCTTGCGCTACCGCGGTTTCTGGGGAAATAAGGGCGGTATTACAGTCAGTGGAGGAGAAGCCCTCTTGCAGATTGATTTCTTGATTGCCCTCTTTACCAAGGCCAAAGAACACGGAATCCACTGTACCTTGGATACCTGTGCCCTTCCTTTCCGTAATAAACCACGTTACCTTGAGAAGTTTGACAAGCTCATGGCTGTCACTGACTTGGTCCTCTTGGATATCAAGGAAATCAACGAAGAACAGCACAAGATTGTCACTAGCCAAACCAATAAAAATATCTTGGCTTGTGCCCAGTATCTATCAGATATTGGAAAACCTGTCTGGATTCGCCACGTGCTAGTTCCAGGATTGACAGATAGAGATGATGACTTGATTGAACTTGGTAAGTTCGTCAAGACCCTCAAAAATGTTGATAAGTTTGAAATTTTACCTTATCACACCATGGGTGAGTTCAAATGGCGTGAACTTGGGATTCCTTATTCACTCGAAGGAGTCAAACCTCCAACAGCAGACCGCGTCAAGAACGCTAAAAAACTCATGGATACCGAAAGTTACCAAGACTATATGAAACGTGTACATGGATAAAAAAGAAGCCTGATGGAAACATCGGGCTTTTGACTTGCAAAAAAGACTTAGCAAACCAGCTAAGCCTTTTTCTTCTTATCTCGAACGTTGTTTTCCAGCGTTGCGATTTTTGTGTTTTTTCTTGCTTGTGATAGCAGTTGGTTGTTCAGGGGTAACGTCTTTTCGTCCATTTGGTTTAGAGAAAGCACTTGCTTTTGGTGGGTTCTTGGCTAGTTCTTCACGGACTTTTTTGCGAAGTTTTGGACGAACGATATAGTTGACGATAAACTGTTGGAGAATCATCATGAAACCACCGACAACCCAATAAAGTGTGACACTAGCTGGTGAGATGAGGGAGAAGCCGGCAATCATGACTGGGCTCACGTAAGCCATTTTCTTGATTTGTTCTCTTTGCATTTCATCTTCTACTCCGTGAAGTGAAAGGAGTGATTGAAGATAGTAAAGGACACCAGCGCAGGCAGCTAAAATCATACTTGGAGAGCCTAGAGGAATGCCTAGGTAACTTGCTTGAGCAACCCCTTCAGTATATTGGGCAGCAAAGTAAATTGCAGAGAAGAAAGGCATTTGAAGGAGGATAGGGAAACATCCTACACCACCAAACATGCTGATACCGTGTTCTTTTTGAGCGGCAAAGAGAGCTTGTTGGGCTTCGAGTTTTTCTTCTTGAGTAGTCGCTTCCTTGAGACGTGTTTGGTGTGGCTCAAGGACGTGCTTGAGGGCGTTCATCTTTTCAGAGTGAAGCGTTGCCTTCCATGATTGGTAGATACCAAGTGGCAAGATAATCAAGCGCACGATAATGGTTACGATGATGATAGCGACACCAAAGCCTAGACCTTGATCAGTAGCGAAGTACTTGATAGCTTCAGCCATAGGAGCTCCGATCGTATTCCAAATAAATCCTATTGGCTTTCCTGTGGCTTTATCGACGCTAACACAGCCAGTCAAGACTAGCAACATAGCCACTCCCATAGCCGAGAGTGCAAAACGTTTAATAGATTTCACTGTTTTTATTCCTTCTTTAAAAATTATACCTTTCTATTCTACTGTTTTTTTACAAAATATACAATAGTTCTAGAGACCTAATTTGCGATTTTAAAGTCAGGGTAGGGAGGAAAGTTGCTTAGTTTGACATCTAAGTAGCTGACTTTTGAAAAAGGTGTGGGTCCTTTGCGGATTTCTTGGATAAATTTTGCCATGGTAGCAGATGAGTCTGCTTGGGCTAATATTTCCACTGTTCCATCGTCGTTATTCCATACTCGACCTGTGATGCCACCAATTTCAAGTGCCAAGCTGTAAACACCCCAACGAAAGCCGACTCCTTGCACCCTACCTTGGGCAATCATTCTAACCTTTTGCATACCAAACCCCTTTGATTGTGTTATAATATTTCTATGACTATTATAACCTCAAAAGCCAATTCTGTGGTAAAAAATGCCAAGAAATTACACCAAAAAAAATACCGCAAGTCTGCTTATTTGATTGAAGGCTGGCACTTGTTTGAAGAAGCTGTCCAAGCTGGATTTACGATTGAGAAAATCTTTGCCTTAGAAAATTACCGAGATCAGTTAGCCTCGTTTCCGCAAACTGTCTGGGTGTCAGAGGATATTTTGCTAGATTTGGCGGATTCTCAGACTCCACAGGGCATTGTTGCGGTGGTTCAAAAAGAAGAAGTAGGGCAAGCTGACTTGAGTCAGGGCAAGTTCTTGTTTTTGGAAGATGTGCAAGATCCTGGTAATGTGGGAACTATCATTCGAACTGCGGATGCAGCAGGTTTTACTGGAGTGATTGTTTCAGATAAGTCAGCAGATATCTACAGTCTCAAGACCTTGCGTTCGATGCAAGGCAGTCATTTCCATCTGCCCATTTACCGGATGTCGAGTCAAGCGCTTCTTAAGGAAACCAAAGAGGCAGCTATCCCTGTGCTAGCAACAACCCTATCTAAAGATTCTGTTGATTACAGAGAACTGCCTCCTATAGAAAATTTTGTACTAGTCATGGGAAATGAAGGTCAAGGAATTAGTCCCCTCATGGCTGAAAGTGCAGATCAATTGGTCCATATTAGCATGAAGGGTCAGGCAGAGAGTCTCAATGTTGCAGTTGCCGCTGGTATTTTAATTTTCCATTTAAGCTAATTTTAACTTTCTTTGTTATAATCAAGGAAAGATGTTCATAGAAAAGGAGAAAAGATGAATCACACTATTATTCACGACCGCGCAGGTCTCAATCAATTTTACGCTAAAGTCTATGCCTTTGTTGGTCTAGGAATCGGACTATCCGCTTTGGTATCAGGCCTTATGTTGACGATCTTTCAGTCTCAGTTAGTTTACTTTTTGATGCAGGGGCGTCTCTGGTTGACCATTGCAACTTTTGCAGAGCTAGCCCTAGTCTTTGTTGCTAGCAGTATGGCTTCAAGGAATAGTCCAGCGGCTCTTCCAGTATTTTTACTTTACTCAGTATTAAACGGCTTTACACTCAGTTTTGTGGTGGCCTTCTATACTCCAGGGACAGTTTTATCTGCCTTTGTATCAAGCGCCCTTCTCTTTTTTGTCATGGCGGCAGTTGGTATCTTCACCAATAAAGACTTGAGTGGGATTGGTCGAGCGATGATGGCAGCTCTCATCGGTTTGATTATTGCTATGATAGTCAATGTTTTCTTGGCTAGTGGCTTCTTTGATTATATGATCAGCGTAGCCATGGTCTTGGTCTTCTCTGGGCTGATTGCTTGGGACAATCAAAAGATTCGCCTTGCCTATGAACAATCACAAGGTCGTGTAGCAACAGGTTGGGTTGTGTCAATGGCTCTCAGTATCTATCTTGATTTTATCAATCTCTTCCTAAGTATTCTACGTATCTTTGGTCGTAATGACTAAAAGGTCTATGAAATCAGTGTTTTGAGTGACACTGATTTTTTTAAAATTTCTCTTTTCTTTTCTTGGAAATAGGTGTATAATGCTTTTAATTAAATTTTTGAGGAGTAGCTTATGAAGAAAAGTTTTATCCACCAACAAGAAGAAATTTCCTTTGTCAAAAACACTTTTACTCAGTATTTGAAAGACAAGCTAGAAGTCGTCGAAGTTCAAGGTCCTATCTTGAGTAGGGTCGGTGACGGGATGCAGGACAACTTATCAGGTGTGGAGAATGCCGTATCGGTCAAGGTTCTCCAAATCCCTGATGCTACTTATGAAGTGGTGCATTCACTTGCTAAATGGAAACGCCATACCTTGGCTCGTTTTGGTTTCGGTGAGGGTGAAGGTCTTTTCGTCCACATGAAGGCCCTTCGTCCAGATGAAGATTCGCTGGATGCGACCCACTCTGTTTATGTTGACCAGTGGGATTGGGAGAAGGTTATTCCAAATGGACAACGCAACATTGCCTACCTAAAAGAAACCGTTGAGAAGATTTATAAGGCTATTCGCCTTACTGAGTTAGCTGTTGAAGCCCGCTATGATATCGAGTCAATCTTGCCAAAACAAATCACTTTTATCCATACAGAAGAGTTGGTCGAGCGCTACCCAGACTTGACGCCGAAAGAACGTGAAAATGCTATCTGTAAAGAATTTGGAGCTGTTTTCTTGATTGGTATCGGTGGTGAATTACCAGACGGTAAACCGCACGATGGACGTGCACCAGACTATGATGACTGGACAAGTGAGTCTGAAAATGGCTACAAGGGTCTAAATGGTGATATTCTTGTCTGGAATGAATCTCTAGGTGGAGCCTTTGAGCTATCTTCTATGGGAATCCGTGTGGATGAAGAAACTCTTCGCCGTCAGGTGAAAATCACAGGTGATGAAGCCCGCTTGGAATTGGAATGGCACAAGTCCTTGTTGAATGGCCTATTCCCATTGACAATCGGTGGAGGAATTGGACAATCTCGTATGGCCATGTTCTTACTTCGCAAGAAACACATCGGAGAAGTGCAAACAAGTGTTTGGCCTCAAGAAGTCCGCGATACTTACGAAAATATTTTGTAGAGAATCGAACCGCAAGGTTCGGTTTTCTTTCTCTTTTTGCCCATAATTTGGTATAATAAACGGTATGAAAATCGTATCAGGAATCTATGGGGGACGTCCCCTCAAGACACTAGAAGGCAAGACGACAAGACCCACTTCGGATAAGGTTAGGGGAGCCATTTTTAACATGATTGGTCCCTACTTTGAAGGGGGACGCGTCTTGGACCTTTATGCAGGTAGTGGTGGTTTAGCTATCGAGGCAGTTTCGCGTGGCATGTCCAGCGCTGTTTTAGTGGAGCGAGACCGTAAGGCTCAGACCATCGTGGCTGAAAATATTCAGATGACCAAGGATGTTGGAAAATTTCAACTCCTAAAGATGGATGCGGAGAGGGCCTTGGAACAGGTATCTGAGGAATTTGACCTCATTTTCTTAGACCCTCCTTATGCCAAGGAACAAATCGTAGCAGATATTGAAAAAATGGCTGAGAGAGAGCTTTTTTCTGAAGATGTCATGGTCGTGTGTGAGACGGATAAGGCCGTTGAACTTCCAGAAGAAATTGCCTGCCTGGGCATCTGGAAGGAAAAAATTTATGGAATTAGTAAGGTGACAGTCTATGTCAGATAAGGTTGGCTTATTCACAGGCTCATTTGATCCGATGACAAATGGGCATTTGGATATGATTGAACGGGCGAGCAGACTTTTTGATAAACTTTATGTCGGTGTTTTTTTTAATCCCCACAAACAAGGATTTCTCCCTATTGAAAATCGTAAACGGGGGTTAGAAAAGGCTTTGGAACATTTGAGGAATGTTGAAGTCGTGTCTTCTCATGATGAATTGGTGGTTGATGTTGCAAAAAGATTGGGTGCTACTTGTCTAGTGCGAGGCTTGAGAAATGCGTCTGATTTGCAATATGAATCCAGTTTTGATTACTACAACCATCAACTGTCTCCTGATTTAGAGACCATTTATTTACATAGCCGACCGGAACATCTTTATATCAGTTCATCAGGCGTTAGAGAACTTTTGAAGTTTGGTCAGGGTATTGCCTGCTATGTTCCTGAGAGTATTTTGGAGGAAATAAGAAATGAAAAAAAAGATTAGATGGCCCTTATATGTCATTGCGGCCTTGATTGTGACTTTCTTGGCGTTTGTAGTGCCTTTGCCTTATTATATAGAGGTTCCAGGTGGTTCGGAAGATATTCGCCAAGTCCTTAAAGTAAATGACACAGAAGATAAGGAAGCTGGGGCCTATCAGTTCGTTACGGTTGGTGTCCAACATGCCACTTTAGCCCATATGATTTATGCTTGGTTGACGCCTTTTACAGATATTCGGAGTGTCCAAGAGACTACAGGTGGTTCTTCCGATGTTGAATTTATGCGGATCAATCAATTCTATATGCAAACATCGCAAAATATGGCCAAGTATCAAGGGCTAAAAACAGCTGGTAAAGATATCGAACTTAAATACCTTGGGGTTTATGTCTTGACTGTGACGGATAATTCGACCTTTAAAGGGATTCTCAACATCTCTGATACAGTTACCGCACTCAATGATCAGACCTTCGACAGTTCCAAAGACTTGATTGATTACGTCAATTCTCAAAAATTAGGGGACTCCGTCAAGGTCACCTATGAAGAGGATGGGCAAACCAAGTCTGCAGAAGGAAAAATCATTACGCTAGAAAATGGCAAAAATGGAATTGGAATCGGCTTGATTGACCGTACAGAAGTGACTAGTGATGTCCCAATTCGCTTTTCAACAGCTGGTATCGGCGGTCCGAGTGCAGGTCTCATGTTTAGTCTGGCCATCTATACCCAAATAGCTGACCCTGGCCTTCGTAATGGCCGTATCGTTGCCGGTACAGGAACCATTGACCGTGATGGTAATGTGGGGGACATTGGAGGTATTGATAAAAAAGTTGTAGCTTCGGCTAGAGAAGGTGCCGCTATTTTCTTTGCCCCAGATAATCCTGTTAGCGAAGAAGAACAAAAAGCGCATCCGGATGCGAAAAACAATTATCAGACAGCCCTAGAAGCAGCCAAAACAATTAAGACAGATATGAAAATTGTTCCCGTTAAAACTCTACAAGATGCAATTGATTACTTGAAAAACAATCCCTAATTTTTAAGTGAAGTTTCCAAACTAGCGCACAAACAGAGAAGATGGTATAATAGTCAAATGGTTCAATTATTATTCACTCTAAGCAGTCACATGCTCTTTATTTATGTGAGTTTTTACCTTTTAAAGGATCTTGTTAGATGGGAAAAGGTTTTAAAAGTGACAGCTGAGAATACAAGAAAAGTCCGTTTATTGATAGCTCTTTTCAGCATTGTAATGGGCTACATCATGAGTTCTTTCTTTATCAGCCTGTATCAACTGTGGCAAGAAGCGCTTAGAGGACTATTATAAAATCAAGAGTAAAGGAAATAAGTATGGAAAAAATTGTGGTTCAAGGTGGCGATAATCGTCTGGTAGGAAGTGTTACTATCGAAGGAGCAAAGAATGCAGTCTTGCCCTTGTTGGCAGCGACTATTCTAGCAAGTGAAGGGAAGACCGTCTTGCAGAACGTTCCTATCCTGTCAGATGTTTTCACCATGAATCAGGTGGTTCGTGGTTTGAATGCCAAGGTGGATTTTGATGAGGAAGCTCATCTTGTCGAAGTGGACGCGACTGGCGATATCACTGAGGAAGCCCCTTACAAGTATGTCAGCAAGATGCGCGCATCCATCGTTGTCTTGGGGCCAATTCTTGCCCGTGTAGGTCATGCCAAGGTATCTATGCCAGGTGGTTGTACCATTGGTAGCCGTCCTATTGATCTTCATTTGAAAGGTCTAGAAGCTATGGGGGCTAAGATTAGTCAGACAGCTGGTTATATCGAAGCCAAGGCTGACCGCTTACATGGTGCCCATATCTATATGGACTTTCCAAGTGTTGGTGCTACGCAGAACTTGATGATGGCTGCGACCCTGGCTGATGGTGTGACAGTGATTGAAAATGCTGCGCGTGAGCCTGAGATTGTTGATTTAGCTATTCTCCTTAATGAAATGGGAGCCAAGGTTAAAGGTGCTGGCACAGAGACCATTACCATTACTGGTGTTGAGAAACTTCATGGTACGACTCACAATGTAGTCCAAGATCGTATCGAAGCAGGAACCTTTATGGTGGCTGCTGCCATGACCGGTGGTGATGTCTTGATTAAAGACGCTGTCTGGGAGCATAACCGTCCCTTGATTGCCAAGTTACTTGAAATGGGTGTTGAAGTAATTGAAGAAGACGAAGGAATTCGTGTTCGTTCTCAACTAGAAAATCTAAAAGCTGTCCATGTAAAAACCTTGCCCCACCCAGGATTTCCAACAGATATGCAGGCTCAATTTACAGCCTTGATGACAGTCGCAAAAGGTGAATCAACCATGGTGGAAACAGTTTTCGAAAATCGTTTCCAACACCTAGAAGAGATGCGTCGCATGGGCTTGCATTCTGAGATTATTCGTGACACAGCTCGTATTGTTGGTGGACAACCTTTGCAGGGAGCGGAAGTTCTTTCTACTGACCTTCGTGCCAGTGCAGCCTTGATTTTGACAGGTTTAGTAGCACAGGGAGAAACTGTGGTCGGTAAATTGGTTCACTTGGATAGAGGTTACTACCGTTTCCATGAGAAATTGGCGCAGCTAGGTGCTAAGATTCAGCGGATTGAGGCAAGTGATGAAGACGAATAAGAAATCAAGCTACGTAATCAAGCGTTTACTTTTAGTCATTCTGGTACTGATTTTAGGTACTCTGGCCCTAGGAATCGGTCTAATGGTAGGCTATGGAATCTTGGGCAAGGGTCAAGATCCATGGGCTATCCTGTCTCCAGCAAAATGGCAGGAATTGATTCATAAATTTACAGGAAATTAGGCTGGAAAACCAGCCTTTTTCTAAAGATAAGGAGAAATATGAATAAAAAAACAAGACAGACACTGATCGGACTGCTAGTGTTATTACTCTTATCTGCAGGAAGCTATTACATCAAGCAGATGCAGTCGGCACCTAATAGTCCCAAAACCAAGCTTAGTCAGAAGAACCAAGCTTCTGAAGCTCCTAGTCAAGCATTGGCGGAAAGTGTCTTAACAGATGCAGTCAAAAGCCAAATAAAAGGGAACCTTGAGTGGAATGGATCAGGTGCTTTTATCGTCAATGGTAATAAAACAAACCTAGATGCCAAGGTTTCAAGTAAGCCTTACGCTGATAATAAAACAAAGACAGTGGGCAAGGAAACAGTGCCAACTGTAGCAAATGCCCTCTTGTCTAAGGCTACTCGCCAGTACAAGAATCGTGAAGAAACTGGGAATGGTTCGACTTCTTGGACTCCTCCAGGCTGGCATCAGGTTAAGAATCTAAAGGGGACTTATACTCATGCAGTCGATAGAGGTCACTTGTTAGGCTATGCTTTAATCGGTGGCTTAGATGGTTTTGATGCCTCAACAAGCAATCCTAAAAACATTGCTGTTCAGACAGCTTGGGCAAATCAGGCACAGGCCGAGGATTCGACTGGTCAAAACTACTATGAAAGTATGGTACGTAAAGCCTTGGACCAAAACAAGCGTGTCCGTTACCGTGTAACCCTTTATTACGCTTCAAACGAGGACTTAGTTCCTTCAGCTTCACAGATTGAAGCCAAGTCTTCAGACGGAGAATTGGAATTTAATGTTCTAGTTCCCAATGTTCAAAAGGGGCTTCAACTGGATTACCGAACTGGAGAAGTGACTGTAACTCAGTAAAAGATAACATAAACTCCTATGTCACTTGTGGATGTAGGAGTTCTTCTTTTACCAGTTTCAGCAGGGCTACAATAGACACTGATACTCAATGGAAATCAAAGTGCAAACTAGGAGGCTAGCCGCAGGTTGCTCAAAGTACTGCTTTGAGGTTGCAGATAAGACTGACGAAGTCAGCTCAAAACACTGTTTTGAGGTTGCAGATAGAACTGACGAAGTCAGTAACCATACATAAGGCAAGGTTAAGTTGACGTGGTTTGAAGAGATTTTCGAAGAGTATGAGAAAAAATAATATGTATTGGATCATATTTTGTGATATAATAAAGGATAAGATACTATTTTAGGAGAAGAACTATGGAAGACCCAAGTAGTCAGAACTTGTTGCTACAATTTGTTTTATTGTTTATCTTGACGGTGTTAAATGCCTTTTTCTCAGCCACAGAAATGGCCATGGTGTCACTAAACCGTGCGCGGGTTGAACAAAAGGCAGAAGAAGGAGATAGACGCTATATCCGTCTGTTGAAGGTACTAGAAAATCCAAATCATTTTTTATCAACCATTCAAGTAGGGATTACCCTGATTACGATTTTGTCAGGGGCGAGTTTGGCAGAAACTCTAGGACGAGAAATTGTCTCTTGGCTTGGAAATAGCGAAACAGCTTATGCTATTGCAAGTTTTCTATCTTTAGCATTTTTGACTTATATTTCCATCGTTTTTGGGGAATTGTATCCTAAGAGAATCGCTCTTAATCTAAAGGATGCCTTGGCGATTCGTACAGCGCCAGTTATTATTGGGCTGGGAAAACTAGTTAGTCCCTTTGTTTGGCTCTTGTCTGCGTCTACTAATCTTTTGAGTCGCTTGACTCCTGTGGCCTTTGACGATGCTGATGAAAAAATGACCCGTGATGAAATTGCCTACATGCTGACAAATAGTGAAGAAACACTAGATGCTGACGAAATTGAGATGTTACAGGGAATTTTTTCACTGGACGAATTAATGGCCAGAGAGGTCATGGTTCCTCGAACAGATGCCTTTATGGTGGATATTCAGGATGATAGTCAAACCATTATCCAAAATATTTTGAAACAGAATTATTCTCGTATCCCTGTCTATGATGGAGACAAGGATAACGTGATTGGGATTATTCATACCAAGAGTCTTCTTAAGGCAGGCTTTGTAGACGGTTTTGACAATATTGTTTGGAAGAGAATTTTACAAGATCCACTCTTTGTTCCTGAAACCATTTTTGTGGATGACTTGCTAAAAGAATTTCGCAATACCCAAAGACAAATGGCAATCTTGCTAGATGAATACGGTGGGATGGCTGGTTTGGTGACCCTGGAAGACCTCTTAGAGGAAATCGTTGGGGAAATCGATGATGAAACGGACAAAGCAGCAATAGATGTTCATCAGATTGGCGATGATACTTACATTGTTCAAGGTACCATGAATCTCAATGATTTTAATAGCTACTTTGATGTTGAGCTGGAAAGTGATGACGTTGATACCATCGCTGGTTATTATTTAACAGGAATTGGGAGTATTCCAACGACTGAGAAACTCAGCTATGAATTGGTCAGCCAAAACAAACAGCTTATCCTAACCAATGATAAGGTGAAAAATGGACGTGTTACCAAGGTAAAAGTCCAAATCACAGAAGTCGAAATAGAAGAAGAAACAGAGTAAACTAGAGGCTTTTGTCACCATGCGTGACGAAGCTTTTTTCAGTTGATTTTAAAAGGGAATAGTATCCTTGAAAAAACTTGGCCCCAAACTTACCCCAAAAGTTTTTTAAAAGTTATTCGTATTTATCCGATGAAAAAGAAAAAAGCCCTTCAAACGGGGCTTTCTGTTCATTTGCAACTTGATAAATCAAGTTATAGAAGGCGGTAGACGGATTTGAACCGACGATCAAGCTTTTGCAGAGCCGTGCCTTACCACTTGGCTATACCGCCTTAACGTTTATTATTATACCTTGAAAATGATTTTCAGTCAATAGGTTTTTCAGATTTTTTGTGTTAATAAGCCTAAATATTCTGAAAATTCGTTTACTTTTCTTGAAATATCTTGAAATATATGGTATAATTAATAATAACCTATACTTTATAAGAGGAGTAAAGAAATGAAAAAAAATCAAGTGCTTGCTGTAGCGGGGGCTACCTTATTAGCGTCAGGAGTTCTAGCTGCGTGTTCAAACACTAGTTCAAATAATGCGAAATTAGCAAAAGATTACCAATATGTTTATCAAACAGATCCAGAAACTTTGGATTATATCGTCAGCAATATTGATTCAACATCATTCGTCACAACAAATGCTGTAGATGGTTTGTTGGCTAATGATAAATATGGTAACCTGGTTCCTTCTATTGCTGAATCATGGACAGTTTCAAAAGATGGTTTGACTTATACCTATAAAATCCGTAAGGATGCTAAATGGGTGACAGCAGAGGGAGAAGAGTACGCTCCTGTCACTGCTAAAGACTTTGTTACTGGTTTGAAACACGCCGTAGATGGAAAATCAAAAGGACTTTCAATCGTTAGCTCTTCTATTAAGGGATTAGAAGCATACATCAAGGGTGAAACAAGCGATTTTTCAACAGTTGGTGTAAAAGCACTTGATGACCAAACACTAGAGTATACCTTGAACCAGCCAGAAACTTTCTGGAATGACAAGACAACTAGTGGTGTCATGATGCCGGTTAATGAAGAATTCTTAACTTCAAAAGGGGAAGGTTTTGGTGCCCCAACAGATGCGAACTCTATTCTTTATAACGGTCCATTTGTCTTAAAATCTGTAACTCCAAAATCATCTATCGAGATGGCTAAAAATGATGCTTACTGGGACAAAGAAAATGTAAAAATTGAGAACGTTAAGTTCACTTTCTGGGATGGTAAGGATCAAGATGTGATTGCTAAAGGTTTTGCCGATGGTCAATATAGCAAGGCGCGTATCTTCCCTACAAGTTCTACATATGAAAAATATGCAGCTGACTTCAAAGATAACATTTACTTTAATGAACCAGGTGCAGGTGTTGCAACTGTCAGCTTGAACTATGGTCGTACAACGTATAACCACACAGCCAAAACAAGTGATGCCCAAAAGACATCTGCTAAGAAAGCATTGCTAAACAAGGAATTCCGTCAAGCCTTGAACTTTGCGGTCGATCGCAATTCTTACTCAGCTCAAACAAATGGTACTGACGGCGCTGCAGTAGCCATCCGTAATACGTTTGCACCTTATAATCTTCAAGTTGGTAAGAAAATATTTGGTGAGTTGGTACAAGAAAGCTTAGCTAAGACAAATTCTTCTACTTGGTCAAACGTATCTCTAGCAGATTCTCAAAATGGACTTTACAATGAAGAAAAAGCTAAAGAAGTATTTGCTAAGGCAAAAGCAAGTTTACAAGCTGAAGGTGTTGAGTTCCCAATTCACTTGGATGCCTTGGTTATCCAAGAATCAACAGCGGTTGTAAACCGTGTTCAATCATTGAAACAATCAATTGAAAAAGTATTGGGTTCAGATAATGTTGTTGTAGACTTGCAACAAATGACTCAAGCAGAAGCTTTACCAATTTCATTTAGTGCTCCGACAGCTAAAGAGCAAGACTGGGATATCCATACCTTGTCAGGATGGAACCCTGATTATCAAGATCCGTCTACTTTCTTGGATCAGTTCGTCATTAAGGGAGGAAACACTCGTCTTTACCTTGGTATCGACCAAAGCACTGATGCATCAGTAGTGAGCAAACTTGGTTTAGCTGACTATGGAAAATTACTTGATGACGCAAACAGCGAAAACCAAGATGTTCAAAAACGTTATGAAAAATACGCAGTAGCACAAGCTTGGTTGACTGATAATGCTTTGACAATTCCAGTAATGGCTTCTCCTAAAGAAACAGCCGTTTCATATGTTTCAAAAGTTCTACCATTTAGCTCTTCGTATTCTGTAGCCGGCCTTAAAGGTGAAAATTCAGGATACTTGAAGTACACTGAAGTTGGTGAAAAAGCAATCACCAAAGAAGAGTATGAAAAAGCTCGTGAAAAATGGTTGAAAGAAAAGACTGAGTCAAACGAGAAAGCTCAAAAAGAATTGGCAAGTCATGTGAAGTAAATAATTTTCAATAGAACTTTCTCTCCATGAGGAGAAGGTTCTTTTGGGATTTTTAAAGGAAATGATATGAAAAAATATATTTTTATGCGTGTTTTGCGGTCATTGGTTTCTATCTTCTTAGTAACAACCTTGACTTACACGATTATCTATACAATGGTTCCTCGAAAATTGATTTTCAAACAGGATACCAACTATAACAAGATTGCGACAACTGCTGATAAACGTGATAACTATGAGAATACCGTTTATGAGCGTATGGGCTATATCGAGTACTACGATACCAAAGAGTTGCAAGAAAAAGCTAGCCAGATGGATGCTTCGGTAACCGTTGAAGCTAATGACACCAACAAGGCTATCTATGAAAAGTACATCAAACAAATCGGTCATGGTTGGACCTTGGGAGAATTTACTGAAAGTGGCCAATTCTACGCTACTCGTGAAATCCCCATTTTTGAACGTGTTTTCAAATTCTATGCTAACTTGATTGACATTGATCATACAAATAAAATTCAAGACCCTGAAAATCCAGACTTGAAACGTTACCTTCGTTTCGAAAACGATCCAGCGATCGGATGGTCATTGGTCGGTTCAGGTACTAAACACAAATATCTCTTGTACTTCAACAGTCAGTTCCCATTTGTGCATCAAAACTTTGTGAACATTAATTTAGGTGACTCTTATCCAACCTATGCTAATAGCCCTGTTTTACAGGTTATTACTCAGGGACAAGGACAAACAAAAACATCTCAAGTTCAGTTCCCAACAGGTAAGAAAACTTCTTCTGTAAATATTTACTCAAGAACCTACAAATCACCTAGTCAGGCTGACTCTCGTGAAGTAGCCAACTACGGAAAAGATGATCCTTATACAGCTACGGAAAGTAACTACCAATATCCTTCTATGATTGCTAGTTCTGCTGTCGTTGGATTGATTGGTTTGCTGATTTCTTATGCGATTGCCGTGCCACTTGGTTCAGCTATGGCTCGCTTCAAGAACACTTGGATTGATAGCTTCTCAACAGGTGCTTTGACCTTCTTGATGGCTCTTCCAACAATTGCCTTGGTTTATATCGTTCGTTTGGCTGGTTCTTCAATCGGTTTGCCAGATTCATTCCCTATCTTGGGTGCTGGAGATTGGCGTTCGTATGTTTTACCAGCAGTGATCCTTGGTTTGTTGGGTGCTCCTGGTACAGCGATTTGGATTCGTCGTTACATGATTGACTTACAGTCACAAGACTTTGTACGTTTTGCTCGTGCAAAAGGTTTGTCTGAAAAAGAAATTTCAAACAAACATATCTTTAAAAATGCCATGGTTCCGCTGGTTTCAGGAATTCCTGGTGCCGTTATCGGGGTTATCGGTGGTGCAACCCTTACTGAAACAGTCTTTGCCTTCCCAGGTATGGGTAAAATGTTGATTGACTCTGTAAAAGCATCTAATAACTCTATGGTCGTTGGTCTTGTCTTTATCTTTACATGTATTTCTATCTTCTCCCTTCTTTTAGGAGATATTTGGATGACTATTATTGACCCACGTATTAAATTGACTGAGAAAGGAGGCAAATAATGTCTACAATCGATAAAGAAAAATTTCAGTTTGTAAAACGTGACGATTTTGCCTCTGAAGCCATTGATGCGCCAGCTTATTCATACTGGGGATCAGTGTTTAGACAATTTATGAAGAAAAAATCAACTGTAGTTATGTTGGGAATCTTGGTAGCTATCATTTTGATGAGTTTCATTTACCCAATGTTTTCTAAGTTTGATTTCAATGATGTCAGCAAGGTAAACGACTTTAGTGCTCGTTATATCAAGCCAAATGCTGAGCATTGGTTCGGTACAGACAGTAATGGTAAATCTCTCTTTGACGGTGTCTGGTTCGGAGCTCGTAACTCTATCCTCATTTCTGTGATTGCGACAGTGATTAACTTAGTTATCGGTGTCTTTGTCGGTGGTATTTGGGGAATTTCAAAATCAGTAGACCGTGTGATGATGGAAGTTTACAACGTCATCTCAAATATCCCATCTCTTTTGATTGTCATTGTCTTGACTTACTCAATCGGAGCTGGATTCTGGAATCTGATTTTTGCCATGAGTGTAACAACATGGATTGGGATTGCCTTCATGATCCGTGTGCAAATCTTGCGTTATCGTGACTTGGAATACAACTTGGCGTCACGTACTTTGGGAACGCCAACATTGAAGATTGTTGCCAAAAATATCATGCCTCAATTGGTATCTGTTATTGTGACAACGATGACTCAAATGCTTCCAAGCTTTATCTCATACGAAGCTTTCTTGTCTTTCTTCGGTCTTGGATTACCGATTACAGTGCCAAGTTTGGGTCGTTTGATTTCAGATTATTCACAAAACGTAACAACCAATGCTTACTTGTTCTGGATTCCATTGACAACTCTTGTCTTGGTATCCTTGTCCCTTTTCGTAGTTGGTCAAAACTTAGCGGATGCTAGTGATCCACGTACACATAGATAGGAGTAGAAATGACAAAAGAAAAAAATGTAATTTTGACTGCTCGCGATATTGTCGTGGAATTTGACGTTCGTGACAAAGTATTGACAGCCATTCGCGGCGTTTCCCTTGAACTAGTTGAAGGAGAAGTATTAGCCTTGGTAGGTGAGTCAGGATCAGGGAAATCTGTTTTGACAAAGACTTTCACAGGTATGCTTGAAGAAAATGGTCGTATTGCTCAAGGAAGTATTGACTACCGCGGTCAGGATTTGACAGCTCTATCTTCTCACAAGGATTGGGAACAAATTCGTGGTGCTAAGATTGCGACTATCTTCCAAGATCCAATGACTAGTTTGGACCCGATTAAAACAATTGGTAGTCAGATTACAGAAGTTATTGTGAAACACCAAGGAAAAACAGCTAAAGAAGCGAAAGAATTGGCCATTGACTACATGAATAAGGTTGGGATTCCAGACGCAGATAGACGTTTTGATGAATACCCCTTCCAATATTCTGGAGGAATGCGTCAACGTATCGTTATTGCTATTGCCCTTGCCTGCCGACCTGATGTCTTGATCTGTGATGAGCCAACGACTGCCTTGGATGTAACCATCCAAGCACAGATTATTGATTTGCTGAAATCTTTACAAAACGAGTACCATTTCACAACAATCTTTATCACCCACGATCTTGGTGTGGTAGCAAGTATTGCGGATAAGGTGGCTGTTATGTATGCAGGAGAAATCGTTGAGTATGGAGCTGTTGAGGAAGTCTTCTATGATCCTCGCCATCCATATACATGGAGTCTCTTGTCAAGCTTGCCTCAGCTTGCTGATGATAAAGGGGATCTTTACTCAATCCCAGGAACACCTCCGTCACTTTATACTGACCTGAAAGGGGATGCTTTTGCCTTGCGTTCTGACTATGCAATGCAGATTGACTTCGAACAAAAAGCTCCTCAATTCTCAGTATCAGAGACGCATTGGGCTAAAACTTGGCTTCTTCATGAGGATGCTCCAAAAGTAGAAAAACCAGCTGTGATTGCAAATCTCCATGATAAGATTCGTGAAAAAATGGGATTTGCCCATCTGGCAGACTAGGAGGAAGGAAATGTCTGAAAAATTAGTAGAAATCAAAGATTTAGAAATTTCCTTCGGTGAAGGAAGTAAGAAGTTTGTTGCGGTTAAAAATGCTAACTTCTTTATCAACAAGGGAGAAACTTTCTCGCTTGTAGGTGAATCAGGAAGTGGGAAAACAACTATTGGTCGTGCCATCATCGGTCTAAATGATACAAGTAATGGAGATATCATTTTTGATGGTCAAAAGATTAATGGTAAGAAATCGCGTGAACAAGCTGCGGAATTGATTCGTCGAATCCAGATGATTTTCCAAGACCCTGCTGCAAGTTTGAATGAACGTGCGACTGTTGATTATATTATTTCTGAAGGTCTTTACAATCACCGTTTGTTTAAGGATGAAGAAGAACGTAAAGAGAAAGTTCAAAATATTATCCGTGAAGTAGGTCTTCTTGCTGAGCACTTGACTCGTTACCCTCATGAGTTCTCAGGTGGTCAACGTCAACGTATCGGTATTGCCCGTGCCTTGGTCATGCAGCCAGACTTTGTTATTGCGGATGAGCCCATTTCAGCCTTGGACGTTTCTGTGCGTGCCCAAGTCTTGAACTTGCTCAAAAAATTCCAAAAAGAACTTGGTTTGACCTATCTCTTTATCGCCCATGACTTGTCGGTTGTTCGTTTTATTTCAGATCGTATCGCAGTTATTTATAAGGGTGTTATTGTAGAGGTTGCTGAAACAGAAGAATTGTTTAACAATCCAATTCATCCATATACTCAAGCCTTACTGTCAGCGGTACCAATTCCAGATCCAATCTTGGAACGTAAGAAGGTCTTGAAGGTTTATGACCCAAGTCAACACGACTATGAGACTGATAAGCCGTCTATGGTTGAAATCCGTCCAGGTCACTATATTTGGGCTAACCAAGCCGAATTGGCACGTTATCAAAAAGGACTAAACTAAGAATGGTTTTATAATTTCCATGTCAATTTTTATGGAAATTATAAACCTTTTTTTGTTGAATTGATTTGAAAAAACTTTGAAATTATCCTGAAAGAATTTTCGGAAAATTTTAAAAAATTCTGAAATATTCTTGACAGTTAATGAAAAAGGTGGTAAGATAGGAAACATCAAAAAAGAAAGCAGAAAAAGAAATGAATAAGAGACCAGCTGTAACTATGAATCAAAACTTTTACTTTAGCTACTTTAGATAGTGTTTGTAGACATGTCATCATGGATGCAAACAGTTCAAGCAATTTGTTTGTATCTATGTGGCTAAGGTTTTTGATTGTGGTCCATATAGATGAATATCTAAATGGACTAGCAAAGTTATAACTTGTTAGATTATTTCAAGCATCCGTTTAGGTATTATCTAGGCGGTTTTTTGTTTTATACTCTTCGAAAATCAAATTCAAACCATGTCAACGTCGCCTTGCCGTACTCAAGTACAGCCTGCGGCTAGTTTCCTAGTTTGCTCTTTGATTTTCATTGAGTATTATCTTTTCTGAGAAGGAGTTTCATTATGAAAGTTGTTCGAAAATTACTAGCCCCTCTCTTGGTAGTGGGTATCCTCTTGACCTCTCTGATTAGTTTACATCAGTTGAAGGCAGATAAGAAAAAAGATGTGTTTCGTATCGGTATTTCGCAATTTATTACCCATCAGTCTCTAGATGCTACTAGAGAAGGATTTGTGGATGAACTAGCCAAACAAGGTTATCTTGAAGGGGAAAATATTGAGATTGATTTGCAAAATGCACAGGGAGAACAAAGAAATCTAAAAACCATTTCTCAGCAGCTAGCAGAATCCAGTGATGTTGTTCTAGCCATCGCAACGCCTTCTGCCCAGAGCTTGGCCAATACAACGCAAACAACACCGGTTATCTTTTCAGCTGTAACAGACCCAGTCAGTGCCAAGTTGGTTGAGTCAAGAGAGCATCCTGGAGGCAATGTAACTGGGACAAGCGACCAGTCGTCAGATGCCATTTCAACCCAAATCAATTTGATAAAGAAAGTGTTGCCAAAGGCTAAAACGATTGGAATTCTCTATACTCAGAGTGAGCCAAATTCGGTTGTCCAAAAGGATGAGGCTAAGCGTCTTCTGGAAGAAAAAGGCTTTACCGTTGTTGAAAAAACAATCTTGGACAGTAACAACGTCAAGGCGGCAGCCGAGAGCTTGATGGCAGAGGTTGATATGGTTTTTGTACCAACGGACAATATCATTTCGTCAACTATGGAAACAGTCAAGCAGGTTTCTATTAAACATAAGGTACCAGTATTTGGTGGTTCAACAGAAATGGTTGCGGTTGGTGGCTTGTATAACTACGGAACCAATTATGAAGAATTGGGAAGACAGACAGCTCGCATGCTGATTCGTGTTTTAAAAGGTGAAAAGCCAGAAAATATGGCAGTTGAGTTGCCTGAAAAACTGGAATTGCATACCAATCAAGAAATGGCAGATGCACTAGGAATTGATATCAGTAAGTTAGAAGGCAAGGAATAAGGAGGTTTAAGATGAGTTTTGTATTATCTAGTTTATCAGAAGGTTTGTTATGGTCGATTATGGCTATTGGGGTCTACTTGACTTTCCGTATTTTGGATATTGCGGATATGACTGCTGAGGGAGCCTTTCCTCTGGGGGCAGCTGTCGTTGTATCACAGATACAGGCAGGGACAAATCCTTGGATTGCGACCTTACTTGCTTTGCTTGCAGGTATGGTAGCAGGTCTTGTATCAGGAATGCTCCACACCAAGATGAAAATTCCAGCTCTCTTGACAGGTATTGTAACCTTGACAGGGCTCTATTCCATCAATATTAAAATCATGGGAAGTGTGCCCAATCTTTCCTTGGGAGATTCTTCAACCGTCTTTAAACAATTAGCGAACTTTGGTCTGACAAATGAAGAAGCTGTGTTCTCACTCAGTTTAGCCTGTCTCTTACTTGTTTGTTTGGTTTTGACCCTTTTGATGAAAACGGAGATTGGTTTGGTTTTACGTTCGACTGGGGACAATATTCCGATGAGTGAGGCAAATGGGGTCAATGTAGACACCATGAAGATTGTTGGTTACATGATTTCAAACGGCTTGATTGCCCTATGTGGTTCCTTGTTTGCCCAAAATGATGGATTTTCAGATGTGACTTCTGGGACAGGAACCATTGTTGTTGGTTTGAGTGCAGTGATTATTGCGGAAGTCTTGATACACGATTTGACCATTGGAGGCCGCTTGTTATCTATCGGAATCGGTGCTATTGTTTACCGTTTGATTATTTTAAATATCTATGAAATTCCAAATCTAGATCAAAACCTGGTTCGTCTCTTTAATGCAATCTTGCTCGCCTTGGTTTTATTTGCACCAGAATTGCAAAAGAGATTAAAGATTCGTGGTCTGAAATTGAGAAATGAATAGGAGGAGAAAGTTATGGCAAGTTTATTAACACTTGAAAATATCCACAAGACATTTGAAGCAGGGACGGTCAATGAGAACCATGTCCTCAAAGGATTAGATTTAGAAGTGGAAGAGGGAGATTTTATCTCTGTGATCGGTGGAAATGGTGCAGGTAAATCCACTTTGATGAATATCTTGGCTGGTAATCTATCGGTAGACGAAGGAGACCTTTTATTGGCAGATAAATCCATTAAAAATCTGAGCGTCAGAAAGAGAGCCAAGGATATTGCACGTGTTTTTCAGGATCCTAAGATGGGAACAGCTTCTCGTTTGACGATTGAGGAGAATATGGCTATTGCCTTGAGACGTGGGCAAAAGAGAGGGCTTGGCTGGGGTGTGAAGGAGAAGGATAGAATCCAGTTCCAAGAAGCCTTGAAAGAGTTGAATATTGGCCTTGAAAATCGCTTGAAAGTGGATACTCAATACCTCTCAGGAGGACAAAGACAGGCCTTGACCCTAGTCATGGCAGCTCTGGTGAAACCTAAACTTTTGCTTTTGGATGAACACACTGCGGCACTTGACCCGAAAACGAGTCAAATGGTGATGGATTTGACGCAAAAGATTGTGGAAGACCATCAGTTGACGACTTTGATGATTACCCATGATATGAACCATGCAATTGAGTACGGAAATCGTCTCATTATGCTCTATCAAGGAAAGATTGTGGTGGATGTCAAGGGAGAGGAGAAAAAGCATCTGACGGTTGAAAATCTTATGCATCTCTTCCAGAAAAATAGTGGTCAAAGCCTAGTCAGTGATGAGTTGGTTTTGGGATAAAGAAAAAGGCTGAGATCCAGTGTCTCAGTCTTTTATAATATGGATTACACAGCATTGTTAACTAGATACTTGTCAATTGCTGTATGACATTAGTATTGATTTAAATTGATACAAGGTAAAAGAAATCTGGAAGAATCTGTTTCTGTCGAGGAGTTCTCACGATTGTTAAAACCAGTCCTCAAGACAAAAGGACTGGTTTATAGTTTAGAATATTATCTTAAAAGATATCAGTTAAATGGTAGATGAAATGGTGTATAACATACTTGAGTTGAACTTGAATAGAATGGGCCCTCTAAGTAATTCTTAAAAATTTATAGATCTAATCTATCTTATTTTTTAGTAGGAAGATGGATGTTAAGACTAAACTAAGTCCTGATAAGAAGAGCAGTGGATTTGAGGATTCACCAGTTTCTGGAAGTTGTTCTTTGAGATGAGTATTTTCCAGCTGGGAAGGACTATCGGTAGTTGAAGCCTGCTCAAAGTTTAGGGAGGTTGTTGCAACTGTTTTGCTTATTGAGGTTTCCGGAGTATTGACATTTTGATAGACTACCGCATATGTACTAAAGAGACTGGTAGTAAATTCTGCCATACCATCACGAATAGTGAAAGAAAGTGATTTCAATTCTTTTGTCGGAGTTAGGTAATAAATATTTTCTACATCAGCTGTAATTGGTAATCTAACTAAAACAGCTCCCCGTGGTTGTATATTATGGTTGTTTGAATTTTTAAATTGAATATCATAAGCATCGTATATCTTGCCAAAGAGTTCTTGAGCCAACACGTGTTTACTAGAGAGATGAGAAATTCCTTCTAAGTCAGTTGCTCTACCAATAATCTCAACACCAGTCTTTTCATCCTTCAAGACACGAAGTTTATACTCAGCAATACTGCTAGTAGATGTTTTTTCTTGCCTAGCTCCTTTACCAGGTTCACTATAATTAGGACTGTCTATGGTAGGAGCTTTCTGTTCTCTTCCTGTCTCTATAGATTTGGTGTATTCAGGTCTTTCCACAGAAGGTGCCTCCTGATCCCCAACAGTTCCGATAGGACCAGTATATTCAGGTCTTTCCACGGTAGGTGCTTCTTGATCCCCGGCAGTTCCGATAGGCTCAGTGTATTCGGGAATTTCCACAGAAGGTGCCTCCTGCTCACCAGCAGTTCCGATAGGACCAGTGTATTCGGGTCTTTCCACAGAAGGTGCCTCCTGATTTCCCGCAGTGCCGATAGGCTCAGTGTATTCAGGAATTACTACAGAAGGTGCTTCTTGGTCTCCTGCAGTGCCTATAGGATCTGTGTACTCAGGAATGGTTCCAACTGGAGCAGGCTCATCCCCTTTGCTTGTAAGGATTTTTTCTTCAACTGGAGCAGTTTCGTCCTTAGGAAAGACAGCTACAACAGGACTAGTCGTTGTTGTACCTTGGATGGCATAAGCTTCTATCGGCTTGCCAGCTTTACGGTCCGTAGTTTCAGGAATATCTAGTTGGACCTTATTATTCTTGATGGTTAATACTGTTTGTTCACCTGATGTGACAAGATGATCATCATCGACTTTTCTAAGTAGAAGAGGATCTTTGATACCAGGGAAGGTCACAGCGACTGCATCCCAATTGCCAGTTGGTAGGGTTAGGGTAACAGTCTTATCTTTGGACTTAACGGAATCAAGACTTGGACTATCGAGAGACACAGAAGGTGCCTTTAAGATATCAAAGGAATCAAGAGAAATTTTCTTTCGTCCTTGTGGAGAATTTGGATCCACTTTCAAAGTAAGAACGTGATCACCATCAGCTAGATTTGTGAATTTGCCAATTAATGCACCTTTTTCAGTTGCTCCTGAAGTGTAGAAATCAAGGGCTGGCATTTCTTTACCATCAAGTGTGACAAGCGCCTTGCCAAGGGCAGATGTTTTCAGTCCATAGATTCGGATACCTGTTCCAGAGAATGGAATGGTTGCAGTGGCTTCAGAAGCGAGGCTATCATCTGAGTTGATGTCAGCATATTTCTCTGTAGAAGCATAGAGTTCTGTATCGCTCCAATCCTTAAACATGGAACCATACTGGATACGAGGGTCACGGTCGTCGATCTTCTCAACAGCTTCTCCTTGACCTGGGAAGACCTTGAAGTAGTCTAAGGAAATTTTTGAGCGTTCACTTCCTCGTCCCTTATGTTCTCGTTTAACAGTGATGGTCATGAGGTGAGGACCTGGGGATAGATTTGTATAACGACCGATTAGGACCCCCTTTTCAGTAGCACCAGCTGTATAGAAATCAAGCTCTCCCACAGATTTACCATCGATTTTAACGTCAGCAAGTCCCAATTGAGATGACTTGAGTCCGTAGATTTCAATACCAGGGCCATTGAATGGGATGGTTGCAGTCGCATCTTTATCAGAATAATTTCCATTTGAGATATCGGCGTATTTCTCTGTGCCGCTAAATAGTTCTGAGTCAGCCCAGTTTCCATAAGCTGAGCCGTACTGGATGCGCTTGTCACGGTCATCCATCAACTCACTGAAGGAATCGATAGAAGCAGGATCTGAAACTGGTGTTGTACGGTCCCTTAGCATAGCCTTAACGGTATAAGTATAGGCATGGCTAGAATCAATCGAGCGATCGATAAAGTGAGTTTGGTTGGTGATAAACTCACGAACGCTAGGAGTTTGACTGTTTTCATCCTTGCTTTCTCGTCGGATGACATAATGACTTGCTCCTTCAACTGTATTAAAGTCAAGTTCAGCTGTGATGGAATCTTTTCGAAGGGCTGATAAGCGAGTCACTCGTCCAGGGAAGTTTTCAAAGGTAATGACATCACCTTTTTGAGTCGCAAGTTGGATACGGTTATCTTTGAGGCGACTAGCTTGAACTTCCTTGCCATTAATCTTGATAATACTAGCTTCGATATTTGGATAGTCTACGACTAAGTCTCCACCCACATTAGAAAGGAAAGATAGCGTTTCAAGATTTTTCTCTTTCCATTTCATGCTGACTTCAAAGTTACCACGAGCGACTAAGCCTGAGACTTGCCCGTCTTTCCAGGCATCTGGGAGGGCTGGTAATGGGGCAATGTAGCCTGTGTGAGACTGAAGGAGCATTTCTGCCATACCGCTGGTTGCACCAAAGTTTCCATCAATTTGGAAAGGCGCGTGCGTATCCCAGAGATTTTCTAGGGTTGAGGATCTGAGCTGTTCTGCCAACAAACGGTGGGCACGATTTCCATCTAAGAGACGGGCCCAGAGGTTGATTTTATTGGCCTTAGACCAACCAGTTCCACCATCTCCACGGTGGTTTAGGGTTGCGCGTGCAGCTTCTAGATATTCAGGCTGATCCTTGCCAAATAGAGTACCTGGGAAGAGACCAACTAGATGGGAAACGTGGCGGTGGTGGTTTTCAATGCCTTCGTTGGTGAATTGTGGGCTGTCTTCTTCGTACCATTCCTTGATACGGCCGTCTTGGTTGATATGAAGTGGTTTGAGCTTATCAAATTTAGCCTTCACTTCTGTCACCAAATCTTGGTCGACCTTCAGATGATTGGCTGCTTCCATATAGTCGTGGAATAGCTGCCAAACTAGAGATTGGTCAAAGGTATTCCCAATCGTGATGGTTCCATGCTCTGGTGAGTAGGATGGAGAAGATACCCAACGGTCACTTGCTTGGTCATAATGCAGGAAGGAATTCCAGAACTTGGCTGTTTCCTTGAGCATTGGATAAATCTTTTCTTTAAGATAAGTTTCATCCTTGGTGAATTTGTAGTAGTCATAGACGTTCTGCATCATCCAAGCATTGGCAGCAGGAGACCAACCCCAATAGTAGTTCCAACCAGGAGTAGTCCAGCCAAATGGTGTCGCCTGAGTATGAACCAACCAACCGTTTTCTTGACCTTCTTTGGATTCGATACCTGCGTATTCTTTAGCAGCGATACGACCATAATAGCGCATGTCATCGATATAATTGATCATTGGCTTAGCCGTTTCTGCGAGATTGCTCATGTAGGCAGGCCAATAGTTCATCTGTAGGTTGACATTGAGGTGGTAGTCTGAGTTCCAAGGTGGATTGTCTACAGCATTCCAGACTCCTTGCAAGTTGGCAGGGAGGGCATCTGTTCGGTTACGAGACGAACTGATGAGGAGATAACGTCCGTATTGGAAGAAGAGTTCTTCTAACTTTTGGCCTTTTGTTGGATTATAGGTTTGAAGAGCTTCTTTTGTAGTTTGATTAGACTTGCTACCGCCGAGGTTTAATTGAACACGGTTGAAAAGGCTTTGGTAATCCTTGATGTGATCATTTTTCAGAGTCTCATAGTCTTTGGTTTTAGCAGCTTCAACGATAGATTTGACAGTTTTTTCTACATCAATATCCTTGCGGTAATTGGTTTTCGGATTTTGAGCAAAATTAGTCTTGGCACTGAGTAAAAGCGTAGCGTAGCTGGCCCCTGTGACCGTTAAACTATCATCATGGACAGTAACTTTTCCGTCCGTTTTAAGTCCTAGATAGGATGCAAACTGGAGTCCATTATCTTTGACTGTACCTTTTAGTAGGATACCATTTGGGTCTGTCGTAACATGGCCATTCTTGTAGTGAGAATATTCCGATGAGTAGTCTCCGTTGGCAATCAAATCTTCTGTTAAGGTATTCCAAAGGGTAAAATCAAGCGTCTTATCTCCCTTTTTAGTCAAGTGGGTCACGGTGACATCATCAGGATAGCTGGAGAAGGTTTCACGTTTGAAGGTTGTTCCATCTTGGGTATAGGAGGTAGTTGTGATAGCTTCAGAAATATCTAAGCCACGATGATAGTGAGTAACATTTTCCAAGCCCTTCTTCTGGTTATTAAAGACCATAAAGATATCACCGAAGGCTAGGTAGCGACCGTATTGGGCATTGTTTGGCCCAACCAAATTTCTCTCTGCTAGTTGTTTGGCTTTTTGACGGTCACCGTCTTCTAAGGCTTTACGGATTTCTGCTAAGACTTTGTAACGGTCCTTGTAGTTTCCACCGTTGTAGTCTTGACTATCTGGCTGTGGGCCTCCAGACCAAAGTGTTTTTTCGTTGTACTGGATTCTTTCTTCACCGATGAGTCCGAAAACCTTGGCACCCATTTCCCCATTTCCGACTGGGAGGGCTTGTTTTTCCCAACCGTCATAGGAAGGAGCAGTTGGTTGGTTGTAATGTAGTTCGTAATGTTCTTGTTTGTTCACAGGAAGTTCTGGTTTCTCGCTCTCCTTATTTTCAGCAGGGGCGGTAGCTGTCGTTGTATCCGACTGACTACTTGTTTGAGGTAATTCTGGTTCTGCGATGGTTTGCTTCTCAGATGATTCAGCTATAGGCTGAGTCTCTGTGTTAGAAGCAAGAACTTCCTCAACTTTCGTATCCGGTTTAGCAGAGGTTTCAGTAATTGTTGCCTCACTTTCCGGAATCTCGACACCATCAGCAGCCACATCCTGTGCTGCTAAAAAAACAGCTCCTAGTAAAACAGAGGCAGCTCCGACACTTAGTTTTCGGATGCTATACTTGCAGGATTTTTCCCAATATCTCTTATCCACAAAATTCTCCTTTCTCATGTCTGTAAGCGCATACATTTTCTTTTTAAAAAATAAGTCTTGCAGAAATTTGTGCAATGTAATTTGAATAATTTTAATATAACAAATAAATAGAACTATTGCAAGGGCTTTCAAGAAAAATGGACTTATTTTACTAAGTATGAAGTATTTGCTAATTACTTAGGAAATCACAGTAGATGTAAGCGTAAAACAAACTAGTCAGTTCGCCTTCTTTGTGTTATAATGAAAGAGACTCAAAAAGAAACAGGAGAAAAATGATGGATTTACTATTAGCAATTGTATTGATTGTGTTAGCTTTTCTAGGAGGAGCTCTTGGAGGAATGTACTTGGTTCGTAAGCAAATCGAAAAAGAATTTGCTGACAACCCACGTTTGAATGCTGAAGCAGTTCGTACTCTTTTGAGTGCAAATGGTCAAAAACCAAGCGAAGCCAAGGTACAACAAGTTTACCACCAAATCATCCGCCAACAAAAAGCAGCCCTTGCTAACAATAAAAAGAAAAAATAAATAAGGAAAAGTCTGGGATGAAAGTTCCAGACTTCTCACTATGTCGGCTATGGTTTAGGGATGAGACTTTTTCCTTGCATTCTATTGATATTTGATTATGATTAAGAGAGATAGTAGTTGTTGAAGCTGTCCTTCAGTTCTTGAAGACAAGTAATCATAATGAACTATCAATCAGAAAAAAGACTAGAAAGAAGACTGTATGGATAATCGACCAATTGGTTTTTTGGATTCGGGTGTCGGGGGCTTGACTGTTGTGCGTGAGCTTATGCGCCAGCTTCCCCATGAAGAAATCGTCTATATTGGAGATTCGGCGCGGGCGCCTTATGGTCCCCGTCCTGCTGAGCAAATTCGTGAATATACTTGGCAGCTGGTCAACTTTCTCTTGACCAAGGATGTCAAGATGATTGTCATTGCTTGTAACACTGCGACTGCGGTCGTCTGGGAAGAAATCAAGGCTCAACTCAACATTCCCGTCCTAGGTGTGATTTTGCCAGGAGCTTCGGCAGCCATCAAGTCCAGTCAAGGTGGGAAAATCGGGGTAATTGGAACCCCTATGACGGTCCAATCAGACATTTACCGTCAGAAAATTCATGATCTGGATCCGGACTTACAGGTGGAGAGTTTGGCCTGTCCCAAGTTTGCCCCCTTGGTGGAGTCAGGTGCCCTGTCAACCAGTGTCACCAAGAAAGTGGTTTATGAAACTCTGCGTCCCTTGGTAGGAAAGGTGGATAGCCTGATTTTGGGCTGTACCCATTATCCACTTCTCAGACCCATTATTCAAAATGTCATGGGGCCAAAGGTTCAGCTCATTGATAGTGGGGCAGAGTGCGTACGGGATATCTCAGTCTTACTCAATTATTTTGAAATCAATCGTGGTCGCGATGCTGGACCACTCCATCACCGTTTTTACACAACAGCCAGCAGCCAAAGTTTTGCACAAATTGGTGAAGAATGGCTGGAAAAAGAGATTTATGTGGAGCATGTAGAATTATGACAAATAAAATTTATGAATATAAAGATGACCAGGACTGGTATGTCGGCTCATATAGTATTTTTGGTGGTGTCCGGACATTGACTGATGAAGACTTGGATTTTCCTCTATTTGAGTTTGCCCAAAGATTTCGAGATGAGGAACAAGGTTTTCCTATTTCTGTGATTGTTTTACGCTATGGTTCTCTCTACCGTTTATTGTCTTTTGTGGTAGATATCCTCAACCAAGAAATGGGGCGAAATCTGGAAGTCATCCAACGTCAGGGAGCTTTTCTCTTGATTGAAAATGGGCAACTCCTGCATGTAGCATTGCCTAAAGAAGGGGTCAATGTTCATGATTTCTTTGAAACAAGCAAGGTCAGAGAAACCTTATTGATTGCGACTCGAAACGAAGGCAAGACCAAAGAGTTCCGAGCTATCTTTGACAAGCTAGGCTACGATGTGGAAAATCTCAATGACTACCCTGACCTGCCTGAAGTAGCAGAAACAGGCATGACCTTTGAAGAAAATGCCCGCCTCAAGGCAGAAACCATTTCTCAATTAACGGGCAAGATGGTTCTGGCAGATGATTCTGGACTCAAGGTCGATGTCCTTGGTGGATTGCCAGGTGTCTGGTCAGCTCGTTTCGCAGGTGTGGGAGCAACTGACCGTGAAAACAATGCTAAACTCTTGCACGAATTGGCCATGGTCTTTGAACTCAAGGACCGCTCAGCTCAATTCCACACAACCTTAGTCGTAGCCAGCCCAAACAAGGAAAGTTTGGTTGTTGAAGCAGACTGGCCTGGCTACATTAACTTTGAACCTAAGGGTGAAAATGGCTTTGGCTATGATCCTCTATTCCTCGTGGGAGAGACAGGCAAATCCTCAGCTGAATTAACCCTTGAAGAAAAAAATAGTCAATCTCACCGCGCCTTAGCCGTTAAGAAACTTTTGGAGGTATTTCCATCATGGCAAAGCAAACCATCATTGTAATGAGCGATTCTCATGGCGATAGCTTGATTGTGGAAGAAATCCGTGATCGCTATGTAGGCAAAGTTGACGCCGTTTTTCATAATGGCGATTCTGAACTGCGTCCTGATTCTCCACTTTGGGAGGGGATCCGCGTTGTTAAAGGGAATATGGATTTCTACGCCGGCTACCCAGAACGTTTGGCGACTGAGCTTGGTTCGACCAAGATTATCCAAACCCATGGTCACCTGTTTGACATTAATTTCAACTTTCAAAAGTTGGACTACTGGGCTCAGGAGGAAGAGGCCGATATCTGTCTCTACGGTCACTTGCATGTGCCAAGTGCTTGGATGGAAGGCAAGACCCTCTTTCTAAATCCAGGCTCTATCAGTCAACCACGTGGGACTATCAGAGAATGTCTCTATGCTCGTGTGGAGATTGATGACAGTTATTTTAAAGTGGACTTTTTGACACGAGATCATGAGGTGTATCCGGGCTTATCCAAGGAGTTTAGCCGATGATTGCCAAGGAGTTTGAGACTTTCTTGTTGGGGCAGGAGGAAACTTTTTTGACTCCTGCTGAAAATCTAGCCGTGTTGATTGATACCCACAATGCGGATCATGCGACCCTCTTGCTCAGTCAGATGACTTATACCCGTGTTCCTGTTGTAACAGATGAAAAACAGTTTGTTGGGACGATTGGGCTCAGAGATATTATGGCTTATCAGATGGAGCATGATCTGAGTCAAGAAATCATGGCGGATACGGACATTGTTCATATGACCAAAACGGACGTAGCGATTGTTTCGCCTGATTTCACCATCACGGAGGTCTTGCACAAGTTGGTAGATGAGTCCTTCTTGCCGGTTGTGGATGCGTCTGGTATTTTCCAAGGAATTATCACGCGCAGGTCCATCCTCAAGGCAGTCAATGCCCTCTTGCATGACTTTAGTAAGGAATATGAGATTCGATGCAAATGAGAGATAGGATTTCAGCCTTTTTAGAGGAAAAGCAGGGCTTGTCTGTCAACTCAAAGCAGTCCTATAAGTATGATCTGGAGCAACTTTTAGATATTGTGGGCAAGCAGATTTCTGAGACCAGTCTCAAGATTTACCAAGCCCAGCTAGCCAATCTAAAAATTAGCGCCCAGAAGCGAAAGATTTCGGCCTGTAACCAATTTCTCTACTTTCTCTATCAAAAAGGAGAAGTGGACAGCTTTTACCGTCTGGAATTAGCCAAACAAGCTGAAAAGAAGACCGAGAAGCCAGAACTGTTAGACCTAGACTCTTTTTGGCAGGAAAGCGACTATCCAGAGGGCCGCTTACTGGCTCTTCTTATCTTGGAAATGGGGCTCTTGCCGAGTGAGATTTTGGCTCTCAAGGTTGAGGATATTAATCTGGATTTTCAGGTGTTGCGAATCAAGAAGGTTTCCCAACAGAGGATTGTCACTATTCCCACGACCTTGCTTTCAGAATTGGAACCCTTGATGGGCCAGACCTATCTTTTTGAAAGGGCAGGGAAAGCCTATTCTCGTCAGTGGGCCTTTCGTCAGTTAGAAGCTTTTGTCAAGGAGAAAGGTTTCTCAACCTTATCCGCTCAAGCCTTGCGGGAACAGTTCATTCTCAGACAAATAGAAAACAAGGTCGATTTGTACGAAATTGCAAAAAAATTAGGATTAAAAACAGTCCTGACCTTAGAAAAATATAGATAATGGATATTAAATTAAAAGATTTTGAAGGGCCCCTGGACTTGCTCTTGCACCTGGTTTCTAAGTACCAGATGGATATCTACGATGTGCCTATTACGGAAGTTATCGAACAGTATTTAGCCTATGTCTCAACCCTTCAGGCCATGCGTCTGGAAGTGACGGGGGAGTACATGGTTATGGCCAGTCAGCTCATGCTGATCAAGAGCCGCAAACTACTTCCAAAGGTAGCAGAAGTGACAGACTTGGAGGATGAGCTGGAGCAGGATCTTCTCTCTCAAATCGAAGAATACCGCAAATTCAAGCTCTTGGGTGAGCACTTGGAAGCCAAGCACCAAGAACGGGCTCAGTATTATTCCAAAGCGCCGACAGAGTTGATTTACGAAGATGCGGAGCTTGTGCATGACAAGACGACCATTGACCTCTTTTTGGCTTTTTCAAATATCCTAGCCAAGAAAAAAGAGGAGTTTACACAAAATCACACGACTATCTTGCGGGATGAGTATAAGATTGAGGACATGATGGTTATCGTAAAAGAGTCCTTGGTTGGACGAGATCAGTTGCGCTTGCAGGATTTGTTCAAGGAAGCCCAGAATGTCCAAGAGGTCATCACCCTCTTTTTGGCAACCCTAGAGTTAATCAAAACCCAGGAGTTGATCCTCGTGCAGGAGGAGAGTTTTGGGGATATCTATCTCATGGAAAAGAAGGAAGAAAGTCAAGTGGCCCAAAGCTAGACTTGAGAGAGGAAAGATGAGTACTGTAGCAAAAATAGAAGCGCTCTTGTTTGTAGCGGGTGAAGATGGGATTAGAGTCCGCCAGTTAGCTGAACTCCTCTCTCTGCCACCGACAGGCATTCAACAGAGTTTAGAAAAATTAGTCCAGAAGTATGAAAAGGACCCAGATTCCAGTTTGGCTCTGATTGAGACTGGTGGTGCTTATAGATTGGTGACCAAGCCTCAATTTGCAGAGACTTTGAAGGAATACTCTAAGGCACCTATCAACCAGAGTTTATCTCGGGCTGCCCTTGAGACCTTGTCCATCATTGCCTACAAACAGCCCATCACACGGATAGAGATTGATGCCATCCGTGGGGTCAACTCGAGTGGGGCCTTGGCAAAGTTGCAGGCTTTTGACCTGATAAAGGAAGACGGGAAAAAAGAAGTGTTGGGACGCCCCAACCTCTATGTGACTACAGATTATTTTCTAGATTACATGGGAATTAACCATTTGGAAGAATTACCAGTGATTGATGAGCTTGAGATTCAAGCCCAAGAAAGCCAATTATTTGGTGAAAGGATAGAAGAAGATGAGAATCAATAAGTATATTGCCCACGCAGGTGTGGCCAGTAGGAGAAAAGCAGAAGAGTTGATTAAGCAAGGCTTGGTGACGGTCAATGGCCAAGTGGTGCGTGAACTAGCAACCACTATCAAGTCAGGCGACAAGGTCGAAGTGGAAGGTCAACCTATCTACAACGAAGAGAAGGTTTATCATCTGCTCAACAAACCACGCGGTGTGATTTCCAGTGTGACAGATGATAAAGGCCGCAAGACGGTTGTCGACCTCTTGCCCAACGTGAAAGAGCGCATCTACCCTGTAGGTCGTTTGGACTGGGATACATCAGGTGTCTTGATTTTGACCAATGATGGGGATTTTACGGATGAAATGATTCACCCTCGTAATGAGATTGACAAGGTTTATGTCGCGCGTGTTAAAGGTGTTGCCAATAAGGATAATCTCCGCCCCTTGACCCGTGGACTTGAGATTGATGGCAAGAAAACCAAACCGGCTGTCTATGAGATTCTCAAAGTGGACCCAGTTAAAAACCGCTCTGTGGTGCAGTTGACCATCCATGAAGGGCGTAACCATCAGGTTAAAAAGATGTTTGAAGCTGTTGGTCTCCAAGTAGATAAGTTGTCACGGACCCGTTTTGGACATCTAGACTTGACAGGACTCCGTCCAGGAGAATCCCGTCGTCTTAATAAAAAAGAAATCAGCCAACTACATACCATGGCTGTAACCAAGAAATAATGAAACGAATTTTAATAGCGCCTGTGCGCTTTTACCAACGGTTTATCTCACCAGCCTTTCCACCCTCTTGTCGCTTTGAGCCTACCTGCTCAAACTATATGATTCAGGCTATTGAAAAACATGGCTTCAAGGGTGTCTTGATGGGCTTGGCTCGGATTTTACGTTGCCATCCCTGGTCGAAAACAGGTAAGGACCCTGTGCCAGACCATTTTTCCCTCAAACGGAATCATAAATAAAACGAATTACAGTGGTGATTCGTTTTTTCACAAGTAGTTTTAAGCTGGAATGATGATTCCCGCTATCCTTCTCCTATAAAAAGTGGTAAAATGGATGAAAGAAAGAAGGAACTGAAATGACAACATTATTTTCAAAAATCAAAGAAGTAACAGAACTTGCTGCTATCTCAGGTCATGAAGCACCTGTCCGTGCTTATCTTCGTGAAAAGTTGACACCGCACGTGGATGAAGTGGTGACAGATGGCTTGGGTGGTATTTTCGGAATTAAACATTCAGAAGCTGCAGATGCGCCGCGCGTCTTGGTAGCTTCTCATATGGATGAAGTTGGTTTTATGGTCAGCGAGATTAAGCCAGATGGTACCTTCCGTGTGGTTGAAATCGGTGGTTGGAACCCCATGGTAGTCAGCAGCCAACGTTTCAAACTCTTAACACGTGATGGTCGTGAAATCCCTGTGATCTCAGGCTCTGTCCCTCCACATTTGACACGTGGAACAGGTGGCCCAACCATGCCAGCTATTTCAGATATTATTTTTGATGGTGGTTTTGCGGATAAGGCTGAGGCAGAAAGCTTTGGAATCCGTCCTGGTGATACCATCGTACCAGATAGTTCTGCAATCTTGACGGCCAATGAGAAAAATATCATCTCAAAAGCTTGGGACAATCGCTATGGAGTTCTCATGGTAAGTGAGCTTGCAGAAGCTCTGTCAGGTCAAAAACTCGGAAATGAACTCTATCTGGGTTCTAACGTCCAAGAAGAGGTTGGTCTTCGTGGTGCTCATACATCTACAACCAAGTTTGACCCAGAAGTTTTCCTAGCAGTTGACTGCTCACCAGCAGGTGATGTTTATGGCGGTCAAGGTAAAATTGGAGATGGAACCTTGATTCGTTTTTATGATCCAGGTCACTTGCTTCTCCCAGGTATGAAGGATTTCCTTTTGACAACGGCTGAGGAAGCTGGTATCAAGTACCAATACTACTGTGGAAAAGGCGGAACAGACGCTGGTGCAGCCCATCTGAAAAATGGAGGTGTTCCTTCTACAACTATCGGTGTCTGCGCTCGTTATATCCATTCTCACCAAACTCTCTACGCTATGGATGACTTCCTAGAAGCTCAAGCTTTCTTGCAAGCCTTGGTGAAGAAATTGGATCGTTCAACGGTTGATTTGATTAAAAATTATTAAACCATAAGGGAGGTGGTAGGGATGGTAGAACCAAACCTAGAAAGCCTTATAAAAGATCTTTACAATCATGCTCGACATGATTTGAGTGAAGATTTAGTTGCTGCTCTCCTAGAGACTGCTAAAAAACTGCCTACTACAAATGAGCAATTGCTGGCAGTTCGTCTCTCAGGTCTGGTCAATCATGAATTGCTCCTAAACCCCAAACACCCAGCACCTGAGTTGATAAACTTGGCTCGCTTTATCAAAAGAGAAGAAGCCAAGTACAGAGGAACCGCGGTTTCTGCTATTATGTTTGGCGAACTCTTTAAAATGCTTTGATTCCATTGCGGATCAAAGCATTTTTCTATATGGTGGAAAAGCAACTATTGTTAAGGAGAAAAAAGCCATCCCATTTAGGATAGCTTCTTGGTACTTATACTCAATGAAAATCAAAGAGCAAACTAGGAAACTAG